>NZ_JAHMSC010000016.1:0-130898 GCF_018986375.1 Pseudomonas sp. CVAP#3 | reverse complement strand
ACACCCTGCCGTTAAAAAAGCAGGGCGGGTAGGCTTTGGATCTTGACGTAGGACCGGCTAATGGGTGTCCCCTTTGGTTACTAGGGGGCGAGGGGGGGTGTTAGGGCGGGCGAATTCGGCTGAATAGGAGTTGTGGATTGTCCTTGATTTATTATCGGAGTAAATGATGAGGGTTTTAAAGAGTGCGTTCGTTATATTCTCGGTTATATATTCGGTAAGTGCGCTTGCCTGTGATGTCAAAGTAGGCAGCGCATTTCCCTCATTGCCAGTCGAGAACGGGGCAGTGGTTTTTGATGAGGCTCCAATTGAAAAAGATCCAGGGGATACTAGTGCTGATGAACAAATGGGCATTGATGTCAACTTTGTGAGCTGCAGCGATGGCACGAAGAAGCTTATAGGGAAACTGCCGTTTCTTGCTGACACAGGAAAAGTGCGAGCGGCTTTTTTCGCAAGGACTGGGCAGGAAGCCAAGGAGAGTCTTTTTGTAATTCATAGCGTTGAGATTCACTCTGATACAGGTGTTAAGTACTCTGGTGATTACTACACCGTCCATGTTTATCAAAACACAGTGAATGGCTATGTCAGGGATGAGAGGCTTTCTACGTATTTTGGAAATGGTGGGGATATTCTGTCAGATGACTACAAGGATTTTGTCTATGTGTTTCCGTACAAAAGTGAATCGTCAATTATTGAAAAGCTAGCCTCCGCAAGCTACAAAAATTGGTGTATGGGAGCTCCGGTGAATCTTGCTATCAACAAAAAGACCTCGATACACAGCTCTCCTGTGCTGGCAGACGTTACCCGTATGTATCTAGTCGCGGGAGATAAGGTGAAGCAAGAAGGCGTTGAGGCAGGATGGCTATCAATCATGTTCAAAACCCCCAAAGGGAAGGAGATTCGTGGTTGGATTAAATGTGAAAATGCTGATGGTTGTTGACTGAGGACGAGGCCAGGTTTATTTGGGAGGATTGTCCTGTTTTATTTTTATATTTAGGGAAGGATCAGAGTGAAAGGATTTTCAGCGTTATTTGGCGGCTTCCTCGCCCTCTCGACATCACTGTGTTTCGCCGCCGACTTGAAGTTCGAGGACTTCAAGGTTGCCGAGGTGTTTACCGGGCAGAACCATGCGTTGTTGCCGGTTGAAAACAGCAGCCCGCTTTGGGATGAGTACCGGGCGCAGGCCATCACGCGCAAGGTCAATTTTGCCGGGCACTACATCGTGCACACCATGGGTTGTGGTGGCGGGACGGTCTGCGGTGAGGTGCTGGATGCTCGCACAGGTGCGGTGGTCGCGAGCTTGCCGAATGCCTACTACGTGGTCGGAAGGGAAGGTAAAGAAGAGGGCGAACGTGAGGGGGAGTATTTCGTTATTAACTTCAAGCCTGACAGCAACCTGATGATGGTTTTGGGGGTTACCGCCGACACCGAAGTGGATGTGAGCGGCAAGCCGATGGTCAGCGGCAATCGGGTTCGCTATTACGAGTTTACGAACAACGACTTTCGTTTGTTGAAGGTTGAAGGCTCATGAATTTCCGACGTTTGGTTTCCACGGCGAGCTTTTTCATGCCCCTACTTTTTGTGTCCGGCCAAAATCATGCTGCTGTAAACACACCGAGTCGACTGCTGGTGCCTTTTGCATTTGAAGACGCTCAAGCACTTTTGACCACTCTGCATGACGTCAGCGGTAACTGGCGGTGTGGTTACGTGCTCGCTGCTGATCAGAAAGAGCCCCGCCCGGATGCTCGGGTCATGTTGGCGGAGATTGATGAAGAGTTTCTATACATGAATATCGGCGACGGTGTGCTTGAACTCCGTCTAGTCGAGAGAAAAGGGGACGAGTCTGAATATGCCTCTCCCAGAGGCAGTGATCGTTGGGTCACCTTGAAGGTTGTAAAGCGTAGCAGTCCCAGTGAATACGAAACTTCTCACGACCGAGAGGTGCGGGCTGTAGTGCGGGTGGATGATGAAGTGGAAGAGCTGGTTCTGTTCGGAGAGTCATGTGGAGTCTAAGGCACGTTTTTTCTTTTGTTTTACGTTGGCGCTGGCTTCGCTCTCCGCTATGGCGGCCTCAGGAGTCAGTGATGGTTATGTCCAGCGGGACGTGATGCAGTGTGGCGGCGTCGATGTGGAGCTGGTCTCTTCTTGTCGATCTGTTGCGGTTGAGGAGGGCGAATCTCAACCCCTGCCGGTCTGTTCCGACCAGACGATCAACATCAACGGCAAGGTGCTGCGACGTGATGTGGGCAAGGTGTCACAACTGACCACTGACGGGAAAAGCACGCGGATGTTGGCAAACGTTGTGGTGGCCATGGCCTGTATGAAAGGGACAAAGGGCAGCCTGGTGTTCATCGGTGGGTACGGCGGGTGCGGTGCTTGTCCTGAATGGTTTGGTTATTACTCGACGGCGGGAAAGTTGGTCCATTACTCCTACAGCAATAACGTTCGCTCGTTCGGTTCGAAGGGCTCTCGCCGCGAACTGATCGAGGCTTACGGTGTTACTGCGAAGGCGTTGCAAGATCAGAATGCTGATGCGAAAAGGATCACCTATGGGCAGCCGTAATCTCACGCTGCTGTTGACGGGTTTGCTGTGTGGTCTGTTCGTTCGTACTGCGACGGCGGAGGTTGCTTGCCCTTCTACTGACTTCAATGCGTTCCTCACTTCTTTTTCGGAGAGCCCGGCTGTTCAGAAAGCCTTTACTCAGCGACCTCTGCAATTTGTGGCGACGGTAGATGCTGAGCCCGAGCCGCGACAGGAAAAGCGCGCATTGGGAGGAGAGCAGATTAAATTTCCGCTCTTGCCTGATCGCGCCCACCGAGAGGCTGAGGGTCTGGCGTTAAGCGTGAAAGAACTGAGTGGGGATCACGCTACGGCCATATTGAATAAGCCTGATACCGACTACTTGGTTGAGTATCTATTCGTGCGTGGTAAATGCTGGATGCTCAGTGAGGTTTCGGATTTCGCGATTTAGCGAGGCACCGAGGGGCGCGCCAGTGTTGTCGTGCCCCTCGGCAGGCTTACACCTTAACCCGATACTCCACCGGATTCGGCGGGTCGAGGTTGTCCATGGCGCGGTCGATCAGCAGTTGGGCGCCTTCGGCCATGCGGTAGATGGCGAGGGCGACGTTGCGGCGGGAGCCTTCGATTTCGAAGGCGAGGTCGCCGGCGATGGCTTTGATGGAGGCGATGTCTTCAGAGGCATTGGCCAGGAGGCTGTCGGTGTCGACGCCGGGGGCGACGATGAAGAGTTGGCCTTTGCGGGCGTCGGCCAGGTGGATTTTGGGTGGGGGCGTGCCCAGGTGGTGGTCGAGGGCGCGTTCGGCGGCTTCGTGGAGCTTTTTCGAATCGAGGGATTCGTAGGGGGAGGTGGTTGGGTCTTCTGGCGGATTTGGTGATTGTTTGAACATTGGCGTCATTCCGAGATTAAGGAGCTAACACCGTTTCGCTTGCTTCGAAAGAGGTGGCAGCTGTGCATAGGTGTGCAAGACCGGGCTCGGAAACCGGCAGACCCGAAGGCCTCCCACACACAGCCGCCATAACAATTCGCGAGCATAAGAAAACGCTCGATGAATAGCCATCTACGATTGTGTACCAAGCCGGACTTGCACGTCCGTGTCACCGTTTTTTGGTGACAGGGTGAGACTAGCCCTGACTCGCAGGCCGGGATAGTTACCGAACACCGCTACAACTTGAAGGAAATGTCCGAGGAAGTGGGGCTGTGGAGATCGTTCCCACGCTCCCGCGTGGGAATGCATCCTGTGACGCTCTGCGTCACTTCACGAAGTGGACGCGGAGCGTCCATGGCGGCATTCCCACGCAGAGCGTGGGAACGATCAGTGGGGGGATGTGGTGCGCTTTGAAACGTGTGACTTGGTGGTCATCGTGCTTAAAAAGCGCTTCATCTTCTGCCAACGCTGCGCAACGGTGGCGTTCTGGGTTTAAGCCGCTACACTGCGCCAGCGTTCATTTTTCTTTTGGGGCTTGAGCATGAAATTTCGTTTTCTTCTGTGGATGATGGGCTTGTTGATACGCAAGGCCAGTCGGACCAATCCGGCGTTTCAGCAGCAGTTGGGTGATAAGGAGTTGGTGTTCCAGTTGCAGACGCTGGACGGCAAGGTGGCGCGACACTTCGTGGTGAAGGATCAGCGCATTACCAGCAAGTCCGGGGTGTATGCCGATCCTGCATTTGCGATTGCCTTTAAGGATGCGGCTTATGGCTTTGCCACGATGCAGGCGAAGAATAAGCAGTTGGCGTTTATGACCGGGATTCAGGACAAGTCTATTCAGATCAAGGGCAACCCGGCGCTGGTGATGTGGTTCCAGGGGTTGACCAAGTATTTGAAGCCGAGGAAGGCTAAGCCTAAGGCGTGAGGACTGGTAAAGATCAAACCTGTGGCGAGGGAGCTTGCTCCCGCTGGGGCGCGAAGCGGCCCTGAAGCCCGAGACGGTGTTGCTTCAGACACACCGCGTCTGCCGGGTTTGCGGCTGCTGCGCAACCGAGCGGGAGCAAGCTCCCTCGCCACAAGAGTAAGTTGCTGAGCCCTGTCACAAGAGTGAGTTGCTGAGCTCTGTCACAAGAGTGAGTTGCTGAGCCCTGTCACAAGAGTGAGTTGCTGAGCTCTGTCACAAGAGTGAGTTGCTGAGTTCTGACACAAAAGTGTGTCACTGAGCTCTCTCACAAAAGCCCGCCCGACACTGGATTGAGTGTCAGGCGGGTTTTTTTAGGACTGGGTGAACTGCGAGGCCAGTTCGCGCAGCAGGACTTCGGCTTCGAGGACTTTGCTGACGACGTCGTTGGCTTTGTCGCGGGTCAGGCCGAGGCGGTCGAGCAGGGCGTCGGGGATTTCTTCGTCGGGGCCGGAGCCGATGCCACGGCTGCGCAGTAGGCGCACGGCCAGGCAGACGAGGTTCGGGTATTCGGCGTAGTCGCCGTCGTAGCTCGGGTCGTGCTGGAAGCGCAGCGCGGTGGACAGTTCATCCGGCATGTCCCAGTAGCGCATCAGCCACGCGCCGATCTGTTCGCGGCTGATGCCCAGCAGGTGTTGCTCGACAAAGCTGTGGCACAGGTGCGGGTTGACCTCCAGGTGGCGGCAGATCAGCGAGAAGTGTGGCGGGAAGACGTGGGCCAGCAGCAAGTAGCCAAAGTTGTGCAGCAGGCCGGCGAGGTAGGTCAGGCCGGCTTCCGGGCGCTGGGCGCGCGGCATGGCGCGGGTCAGGCCTTCGATGACGGCGGCGGTGTAGATCGATTGGTGCCAGTACGGCGTGGTGTGTTGCGGGTGGTCCTTGGGCAGGCTCAGGGTTTTGCCCAGGGCCAGGCCCAGCGCCAGGTTGATCACCAGATCGAAACCCAGCACGCGGACGATCGCGTCTTCCACTGAACGAATTTTGCCCGGCGACGCGTAGTACGGCGACGCCGCCCAGCTCACCACTTGCGCGGCCAGCGCCGGGTCGGTTTCGACGACGCCGGTGATGTCGTCGATGGTGGCGTTGGGGTCGACCCGCAGCTTGATGATTTTTTGTGCGGTTTCGGCCAGCGGCGGAATCTCGATGGTCGCTTCCAGGCGTTGCTGGATGCGTCGCGCCGTGAAGGCCTGCACCGCTTGGGTGATTTCCTCGCGGTCATCGTCGGGGCGGTCGAGGTTCGGGCGAATGCTGCTCAGGGCTTCGCCGAAGTTCGCGGCGCTGGCCTTGGTCAGCATGCTCTTGAAGTCTTCGCTGGTGATTTCCAGCAGCACGCCTGTCTCACCCGAGTTGATCAGCAACTGCGGTTCGCGCAGCAGGCTTTCTTCATACAGGCACGGCGAGCTGGTGAGCGCCGGCAGGCCGGGCAGAAAGCTCAGGTTGTGTTTGCCGAGCATGCGCTCCAGGCGCTCGGTCGGCAAGGCGGTGAGCCGGCGGCCGGTGAGTTCGGCGAGACGGTTGAGGTCCAGCAACTGGCTCTGCGGGAACAGCACCATGAGCGCGCCGACAGCGTCGTCGACCAACACCGCTTGCACCTTGCGGGCGGGGTTGAGGCCCGGGCGGTCGAGCACTTCGGCGTAGCTGATGCCCAGCTTGCCGAGCAGCAACCGGATAACAGACGGAGCGTGCGGGGCTTCGGGTGCGAGGGCAACTTCGGTCATGGTGTGTGTCCGTTTTCAAACAATTGCAGGAGTATAACCAGCTTGTTTAAAACCATCGCCCAGAAACTGAGACACTGCTCACACTTGGCCGTATTGCTGCCCATGGCGTAGCCAGCGGTCGAGCAACGGGCTGACGTGATGCGGCCAACGCTCCAGCAATGCCTGGGCCGCGTCGCGCACGGCCGGCAGCAGGTCGGCGTCGCGCATCAGGTCGGCGACCTTGAATTGCAGCAGACCGGTTTGCCGGGTGCCGAGCATTTCGCCGGGGCCGCGCAGCTCGAGGTCTTTCTCGGCGATCACGAAACCGTCGTTGGTTTCACGCATGATACCGAGGCGTTGCCGACCGATCTGCGACAGCGGCGGATGGTAGAGCAGCACGCAGTGACTGGCGGCGCTGCCCCGACCGACGCGACCGCGTAACTGGTGCAGTTGCGCCAGGCCCAGGCGTTCGGGGTTTTCGATGATCATCAGGCTGGCGTTGGGCACGTCGACGCCGACTTCGATCACCGTGGTCGCCACCAGCAACTGCAACGCGCCGGCCTTGAACTGGGCCATGACGTCGGCTTTCTCGGCGGGTTTCATGCGCCCGTGAATCAGGCCGACCTTCAGCTCGCCGAGGGCGGCGGTGAGGTCTTCATAGGTGGTTTCGGCGGCCTGGCAGGTGAGCTCTTCCGACTCTTCGATCAGCGTGCACACCCAATACGCCTGCCGCCCTTCGGCGCACGCGGCGCGCACACGCTCGATGACTTCAACCCGGCGCGTGTCGGTGACCAGCACGGTGTTGACCGGGGTTCGGCCGGGCGGCAGTTCGTCGAGGATCGAGGTGTCGAGGTCGGCGTAGGCGCTCATCGCCAAGGTTCGCGGAATCGGTGTGGCGGTCATGATCAACTGGTGCGGGCACATCCGCCCACCCACGCCTTTCTGCCGCAGCGCCAGCCGTTGCTGGACGCCGAAGCGGTGTTGTTCGTCGATGATCACCAGCGCGAGGTTCTTGAACTGTACTTCGTCCTGGAACAAGGCGTGAGTACCGACCACCATCGGCGTGCCGCTGGCGATTTGCTCCAGCGCGGCGACGCGGTTCTTGCCCTTGAGCTTGCCAGCCAGCCAGGCGACTTCCAGGCCCAGCGGTTCGAGCCAGCGCTTGAAGGTGATGAAGTGCTGTTCGGCGAGGATTTCGGTAGGCGCCATCAGCGCCACTTGATAACCGGCTTCCAGTGCTTGCAAGGCGGCGAGGGCGGCGACCACGGTTTTACCGGCGCCGACGTCGCCCTGGATCAGCCGCAGCATCGGCTCGTGCTGGCTCATGTCGTAGGCGATTTCATTGCCCACCCGTTGCTGCGCACCGGTCGGCGGGAAGCCGAGGTTGGCCAGGTATTGGGCCGGCAGCCGGGTGGCTTTGGGCATGGCCGGCGCCCGCAGCGCGCGCATGCTTTCACGCAGGCGTTGCTGCGACAGCTGGTGGGTCAGCAGTTCTTCGAAAGCCAGACGGTGCTGCGCCCAGTGATGACCGAGGGCGAGCTCGTCGACATCGGCATCGGCGGGCGGGTGATGCAGGTAGCGAATCGCATCGGCCAGTGGCGCCAGTTGGTAGTCCCGTGCCAGTTCTTGCGGCAGCCAGTCAGGCAGGCTGCTGGGGCCGAGCAGGGTCAGGGTTTGCATGCACAGTTGGCGCAGACGCTGTTGGGTCAGGCCTTCGGTGAGCGGGTAGACCGGCGTCAGGGTTTCATCCACCGGCGGCGGTTCGTCGCCGGTGATGGCGCGGTATTCCGGGTGGTAGATTTCCAGCCCCGACGCACCGGGCCGGGCCTCGCCGTAGCAACGCACGCGGGTGCCGCGTTTCAGGCCTTCCTTTTGCGCGTTGCTGAAATGGTAGAAGCGCAGGCTGAGCCCGCCGGTGCCGTCCTGCAGGCGCACGACCAGGCTGCGGCGCCGGCCCATGACCACGTCGGCGCCGCTGACGGTGCCTTCGATCACCGCGTCCTGGCCCGGCCGCAAGTGGCCGATCGGCACCACGCGGGTGCGATCCTGATAACGCAGCGGCAGGTGGAACAGTACGTCCTGAAGGTTTTCCAGGCCGACCTTGGCGAGTTTTTCGGCCATGGCTTCGCCGACACCCTTGAGTGCCGTGACCGACACTTGCGACAGCTCAGCCATTGCTACTGCTTACCCCGCAACCGCTGGCGGCTTGGCCACCGAGCACAGGCGGATCGAGTCCGCGAGGATTTCAATCGCTTTCGGCCGCGGGAAGCTGGCGCGCCAGGCGATGGCCACGGTGCGGAACGGCACTGGCGGCGACAGTGGGCGCACTTCGAGCACGCCGGGCGAGTAGTGGTGACTGTCGACGGCCGAGAGCGGCAGGATCGAGATGCCCAGGCCGGAGGCGACCATGTGCCGAATGGTTTCCAGCGAGCTGGATTCGACCGTGGTGTGCTTGGCGCCGTCGTTGCCTTTGGCCAGGGTCGGGCAGGCTTCCAGCACCTGATCGCGGAAGCAATGACCTTCGCCGAGCAGCAGCAGGCTCTTGTCGTTGAGCAGGCTGGCGTCGATGGATTCTTTTTCGGTCCACGGGTGCTGGGCCGGCATCAGGACGTAGAACGGTTCGTCGTAGAGTTGCAGGGTCAGCACGTCGGCTTCGTTGAACGGCAAGGCGATGATGATCGCGTCGAGCTCGCCGTTGCGCAGTTTGTCGCGCAGCACGTGGGTGAAGTTTTCTTCGATGTACAACGGCATCTGCGGGGCGACCCGGTGCAGTTGTGGAATCAGGTGTGGGAACAGGTACGGGCCGACGGTGTAGATCGCGCCGACTTTCAGCGGGGCGGTCAGCTGGTTTTTGCCGGCCTGGGCCAGTTCGCGAATGCCTTGGGCCTGTTCGAGGACTTTCTGGGCCTGGGCGACGATGCCTTCGCCAACCGGGGTCAGGCGCACCGCGCTTTTGCTGCGCTCGAAAATCAGCACACCGAGTTCGTCTTCAAGTTTTTTCACGCCCACCGACAAGGTCGGCTGGCTGACGTGGCAACGCTCGGCCGCGTGGCCGAAATGCTGCTCTTGGGCGAGGGTGACGATGTAGCGTAATTCTGTGAGGGTCATAGCGGGCGTCCATGATGATGCGGCCAAGCATACCGGCTGCAATCGATAGACGCACGTTATCAGACAGAGGGCGGAGAGCGACACTGGGCAATGCATGTTTGGCGCTGGCAGGTATGCAAAAGGCACCTTTCGGTGCCTTTCTGGTGAATCATCGGGCCCGCTAATTTATGAAACTGGCGAGCTCCGCTTTTGTGGCGAGGGGGCTTGTCGGAACGCCGCATCGCCCCGCTGGGCCGCGAAGCGACCCAAAAACCTGCAACGGTATTTAATCAGGAATACCTCGTTGGCTGTTTTTACGACTGCTGCGCAGCCGAACGGGGGCAAGCCCCCTCGCCACAGGGTTTTGCGTTTGTGCTTAGCGTTGGCGTTTTTCCAGCGAGTACACGAACGGTGCGACGATTTCGATCGAGCCGTTCTTCAGCATGTCGGCCGGTGGCTTGGGCAGTGGCTGGGCACGGCGGATCATTTCCAGGGTGGCCCGGTCCAGATCGGCGTTGCCGGAACGACCGACCAGTTCGTAAGACAGCACGTTGCCTTCAGCGTCGACCACGAAGCGCAGACGGTTCAAGCCTTCCTTGCCACGCGACTGGGCGGCCGGCGGGTACTTCTTGTACTTGGCCAGGTGCGCCAGCAGTGTGCCTTGCCAACTTTCCTTGGCCGCAGACTGCGCCAACGTTGGGCCTGGGGCAGGTTGCGCGGATTTCTCCGTCGGAGCGTTGGTCGGCGGTGTATCGCTGGGTTTTTCCTCGACCGGTTTTTCTTTCGGCGGCTCGGGCTTTTTCTCCACTGGCTTGGGCGGTTGAGGCTTGGGTTTGGGTTTGACCGGCTTGGGCACCGAGATCGTCGGCTTTGGCGCTTCCGCGAGTTTCGGCAGCGGCAGCTCTTCGACCGGGGTCGGTGGTTGCGGTGGCGTCACGACCTTGGGCGGTGCCGGTGGTGGCGGTGCCGGAACCGGCGCCAACTCGACCATCATCGCCATCGGCGGCAGCTCGACCGGCGGCGAGGATTTCCAGTTGAGCGCGAGCAGAATCGCGACCGCATGGACGCCCAGCACCACGACCAGGCTAGCGCCGTAACGCGTCAGCTTTTGGCGCGTCGTGATCATTTCTTGGCTGCCGTCTCAAGTCCGACCAGGCCGACTTTCAGGTAGCCGGCGGCCCGCAGGGCGTCCATCACGTGCATCAGGTCGCCGTAGTCCACGCCTTTATCGGCCTGGAAGAAGATGGTCGTGTCCTTCTTGCCGTGGGTTCGCGCATCGAGGGTCGCGCCGAGGGTTTCGGCTTTGACTTCGTCTTCGCCCAAGTACAGGCGCTGGTCGGCCTTGACGCTGAGGAACACTGGTTTCTCTGGCCGCGGCGCCGGTTTGGCGGTCGAGGCAGGGAGGTCAACCTTGATGTCCACGGTGGCCAGCGGGGCGGCCACCATGAAGATGATCAGCAGTACCAGCATCACGTCGATGAACGGCGTGACGTTGATTTCGTGGTTCTCGGCGAGATCGTCGTCCGCGCCTTCCTTTAAATGCAAGCCCATGGCGGATTACCCTACTTTGACCATGTGCGGTTGCGAGGAAGTGCGCTCGGCCGGCAGGTGATCGAGGTCGCGGCTGACCAGCAGCAGGACTTGCGCCGAAGCATCGGAAACCTGAGCCTTGTAACCGGCGATGGAGCGTGCGAAGACGTTGTAGATCACGACCGCAGGAATCGCCGCCACCAGGCCCAGTGCGGTGGCCAGCAGGGCTTCGGCGATGCCGGGAGCAACGACGGCGAGGTTGGTGGTCTGGGTTTTGGCGATGCCGATGAAGCTGTTCATGATGCCCCAGACGGTGCCGAACAGGCCGACGAACGGCGCAGTAGAACCGATGGTGGCCAGCACGCCGGTACCGCTGCTCATGTTGCGGCCACAAGCTGCCACCAGACGCTCAAGACGGAAACTGACGCGTTCCTTGATGCCTTCTTTTTCACGGCTATTGGCCGACAGGCGCATTTCTTCCAGGGCATCGTGGACCAGCAGGTTGGCGAGGGTGCCTTCCTTGGCCGCGCTGACGCTGGCTTCTTTAAGGGTGGTGGCTTTTTTCAGGTTGGCGATTTCGCCGCGCAGACGACGTTTGGCGCCCAGCAACTCAAGGCCCTTGGCGATCCAGATAGTCCAGGTGATGATCGAGGCGATGGCCAGACCGATCATCACGATTTTCACGATGATGTCGGCGTTCTGGTACATGCCCCACGGCGACAGGTCATGGGCCATGCCCAGGGAGTTGTCGGCTTCGAGGACTTCGGGTGCGTCAGCGGCAGCGTCTTCAGTGGCCAGTGCCGGGTTGGTGGCGACAGGCGTCACGACCGGGGCAGCATGATCAGCAGCGGCTGGCGCGGATGCTGTTGCAGCCGGTGCGGTGGCGGTGGGCTCGACGGCGAAGGTAGCGGTCGGGGCCAGCAGCAGGCTGAACAGCAGCGCGGCGACCGCGCTCAGGGCGCGAGTGGGACGAGCAAGCGCGGTTGGCGAAGCGGAGAGTGAATTACGTGTCATGCTGGCCGGACCTAAGAGAAGAAGAGGGTTTAATGTCCTTCCAGGCCTCGTGGGCCGAGAACAAAAGTGGCGGGCATTATTGCAAGTAATTCTTGTTAACAAAAGTAATAGAGTCTCTTTTTTTCTTTGATTACTAGCCGCGTGTCCAATCCCAAGGCTAGCCTGTACCTTTCTGATGGGAGAATTTTGATGTCCGCGCCTTCTGTTTTGATCGCCGGTTGTGGCGATGTCGGCGGCCGTCTGGCCACTCAACTATTGGCCTCGGGGTGGGAGGTTCATGGCTTGCGGCGTGACATCTCGCGCTTGCCCGAGGGCGTTATTGGCGTTGCCGGCGACTTGTTCAATGAAGACTGCCCGGCGACCTGGCCCGTCGGTGCGGTGGATTACCTGGTGTATTGCGCGGCCGCCACCGATCACGATGAGGCCGGTTACCGCGCCGCTTATGTCCAGGGTTTGCAGCATGTGCTGGAATGGCTGAACGACTACGGCCAGGCACCGAAGCGCTTGCTGTTTGTCTCCAGCAGCAGCGTGTATGGGCAGCAGAACGGTGAATGGATCGATGAAACGTCGCCGACTCAAGCGGCCGGCTATTCCGGGCGAGTGATGCTGGAAGCCGAGCAGATGGCATTAAACAGTGGCATTCCTGCGAGTCTGGTGCGCCTGACCGGGATTTACGGCCCGGACCGTGAGTGGCTGTTGAGCCAGGTGCGGCAGGGCTATCGCGTCGCGGTTGATCCACCGCTGTACGCCAACCGGATTCATGTGGATGACGCGGCGGGGTTGTTGGCGTTCCTGTTGCTGCGTGCCGAGCGTGACGAGGCGCTGGATGACTGCTATATCGGCGTCGACGACGCGCCCGCGCCGTTGGCGGAGGTGGTGGGCTGGTTGCGCGAGTACCTCGGGGTGACCGAATGGTCGGAGGATGCCAGCGTGCGCCGCACGGGCAGCAAGCGTTGCAGCAACGCCCGCGCTAAAGCGTTGGGCTGGACGCCGCGTTATCCGAGCTTTCGTGAAGGGTATGCAGCGATTCTTGAAGGTCGCAGCTGACCTTCAAGCACCCCAAAACAACTGTGGGAGATTCTATGGTTGAGGGCTTCCCCTCAACCATAGAATCTCCCACATTGGATCTTCGTTGCAGTTAAAGCAGGATCACTGTTTTTCCAGTGTCCACTGGCGATTGCCAGGGGTGAACGAAGGTACTTCGTCCGCCTGGGCGCCATTGACTGCCTGGAAGATCTCCATCTGTTTGCCGTTGCGGGTGAAGATCCACGGGTTGCCTTGGCCGCTCAGTTGCAGCCAGACGGTGTCGTGGCCGCCGCTCATGGAGGCGCAGTCGCCCGCCAGGCACAGCGCGTAACGGTCAGCACCGGGCAGGCCTTGAACGGCGCCATCGGCCTGGAACTGCACGGTGCTGCCTTCGCCAGGACCGTTGACAATCTTCCAGCTACCGCCCAGATAGGCTGAGTACAGCGCACGCTCGAAGCTGGCACCAATCGGCGCGCCTTCGGGGGCGATGTCTTTGGCGCGGTCAAACAGTTGCTCGGGCTCGTTGTCGTTGGCCACTTGGTGCAACTGTTTGCCGTCGCGCTTCAATTCGGTGGCAGCGCTGCCATAAAACTCGACTTTCCAGGCATCGGATTTCTCGCCGAGCATTTTGCCTTCGACGTTCTCGAAGCCGTTTGTGTATCGCGCCTGGCCGGCCTTGGTGTTGACGTCCCACTCGAGGTTCGGGCCATAGGCTTGCAGTGCTTCGCGCAGCGGGCCGCCCTTGGCCGCCGCATTGATTGCCGACTGGTTGATCCAGGTGCCACTGATGTCGCGATCGGCAGGGTTGCTGGCACAGCCACCGAGAAACACCGCGAGCAACGAGAGAGCTAGCGCTTTGCGCATGAGGAGATCCTTACAGAACGAAGTCGGCGCAGCCTGGAAGGCTGCGCCGTGCGTATTACTCGATGACCAGGATGGCATCCATTTCAACCTGCGAACCCTTTGGCAGGGCGGCCACGCCGATGGCGGCGCGCGCTGGGTAAGGCTGGTCGAAGTATTTGCCCATGATCTCGTTGACCTTGGCGAAGTGGCTCAGGTCGGTGAGGAAGATGTTCAGTTTGACGATGTCCTTGAACGAACCGCCAGCGGCTTCAGCCACGGCTTTCAGGTTCTCGAACACCTGGACGGTCTGGGCTTCGAAGCCTTCGACCAGTTCCATGGTTTTTGGATCGAGCGGGATCTGGCCGGACATGTAGACAGTGTTGCCAGCCTTGATCGCCTGGGAGTAAGTACCGATGGCGGCCGGGGCCTTGT
The DNA here is from genome assembly GCF_018986375.1 of Pseudomonas sp. CVAP#3. NCBI lineage: Bacteria > Pseudomonadati > Pseudomonadota > Gammaproteobacteria > Pseudomonadales > Pseudomonadaceae > Pseudomonas > Pseudomonas sp. CVAP#3. Next base: position 116,867 of record NZ_JAHMSC010000016.1, on the reverse strand, counting down.
CGCTGGTGATAACAGTCTTGGTCATGTATGACTCCTTGTAATGGGGTGCTGGATGGACGAGCTAGGCACGCATGCGGGTGATGCGAATCACCCCGGTCAGGGCGCGCAGTTTCTTGATCACGCGGGCCAGGTGTACACGGTCGTGCACGCTGACCACCAGTTGGACCACGCTGATACGACCGTCGCGTTCGTCCATGCTGATTTTTTCGATGTTGCCGTCCGCAGCGTTGACGCTGCTGGCCAGCAAGGCAATCAGGCCGCGCTGGTGTTCCAGCTCGACGCGCAGTTCGACATTGAATTCGCCGGTGACATCCTTGGCCCACGAGAGCTGGATGCATTTTTCCGGGTTGTGGCGGATTTCGCTGATGTTGCGGCAGTTGTCCAGGTGCACGACCATGCCTTTGCCAGCAGACAGGTGGCCGACAATCGGGTCGCCCGGGATCGGCGTGCAGCACTTGGCGTAACTGAGCACCAGGCCTTCGGTGCCGCGAATCGCCAGCGGACCTTCCGGGCTTGGTAGCTGTTCGCCTTCGCCGAGCAGGCGGCGGGCGACGACGTAGGCCATGCGGTTGCCCAGGCCAATGTCTTCGAGCAGGTCTTCGATCAGTTCGAGGCGGTATTCGTTGAGCATCGCCTTGATGCGCTCGGCCGGGACTTTTTCCAGCGAACTGTCGAAGCCGTTGAGTACCTTGTTCAGCAGGCGTTCGCCGAGGCTGATGGACTCGGAGCGGCGCTGCAGTTTCAGTGCGTGACGAATGTGCGTGCGGGCCTTGCCGGTGACCACGAAGTTGAGCCAGGCCGGGTTCGGCCGTGCGCCCGGAGCACTGACGATCTCGACCGTCGAGCCGCTTTGCAGCGGTTCGGACAGTGGCGCCAGGCGACGGTTGATCCGGCAGGCGATGCAGCTGTTGCCGACGTCGGTGTGCACTGCGTAAGCGAAGTCGACCGCCGTGGAGCCTTTTGGCAGCTCCATGATCCGGCCTTTTGGCGTGAACACGTAGACCTCGTCCGGGAACAGGTCGATCTTCACGCTTTCAATGAATTCCAGCGAGTTGCCGGCGCGTTGCTGCATTTCCAGCACGCCCTTGACCCACTGGCGGGCGCGGGCGTGAGTGCCTTTTGGTTGCTCGTCGCCGCTGGATTTGTACAGCCAATGAGCGGCGATGCCGTTATTGGCCATCTCTTCCATTTCACGGGTGCGGATCTGGATTTCGATCGGTACGCCGTGCATGCCGAAGAGCGTGGTGTGCAGCGACTGATAGCCGTTGGCCTTGGGAATTGCGATGTAATCCTTGAAGCGCCCCGGCAACGGTTTGTACAAATTATGCACAGCCCCCAACACGCGGTAGCAGGTATCGACCTTGTCGACGATGATCCGGAACGCGTAGACGTCCATGATCTCGTTGAAGGCCCGACGCTTGCCGCGCATTTTCGTGTAGATGCCGTAGAGGTGTTTCTGGCGACCGCTGACCTCGCCCTGAATGCCGTCGATGGCCAGGCAGTGGCTGAGGGATTCTTCGATCTTGTTGACGATTTCCTTGCGGTTGCCCCGGGCGCGTTTGACCGCCTGGTAGATCCGCGCGGAACGCATCGGGTGCATGGCCTTGAAGCCCAGGTCTTCGAATTCTACGCGGATGGCGTGCATGCCCAGCCGGTTGGCGATGGGCGCGTAGATTTCCAGGGTTTCCTTGGCGATCCGCCGGCGCTTTTCACCGGACAGGACTTCCAGCGTGCGCATGTTGTGCAGGCGGTCGGCCAGTTTGACCAGGATCACGCGAATGTCGCGCGCCATGGCCATGGCCATTTTCTGGAAGTTTTCGGCTTGGGCTTCGGCTTTGGTCTCGAAGTTCATCTGGGTCAGTTTGCTGACCCCGTCGACCAGTTCGGCCACGGTTTCGCCAAACTGCGCAGAGAGCGCTTCCTTGGCAATACCAGTGTCTTCGATCACGTCATGCAGCATCGCGGCCATCAAACTCTGATGGTCCATGTGCATGTCGGCAAGAATGTTCGCGACCGCTAACGGGTGCGTGACGTACGCCTCGCCGCTGCGGCGGCGCTGGCCATCGTGGGCTTGTTCGGCGTAGAAGTACGCTCGGCGGACCAGGTTGACCTGGTCAGTGCCGAGGTAGGTCGATAAGCGTTCGGCGAGGGCGTCTATGCTCGGCATGATAACTCCTGCCGATGGCTGTGACCCCGCGCCGTACTACGTCGACCAGGCATGGGCTTAGACGGCCTCGTTGGACTCGTCCTCGAACGCTGCGAACAGCGGTTCGTCTTCGACGATTTCAGCATTGGCGATGAACTCGTAGCTCATCAGGCCTTCAGCGATTTCACGCAGGGCCACAACGGTAGGTTTGTCGTTTTCCCACTGGACCAGAGGCTCTTTGCCGCCGGTGGCCAGTTGACGGGCACGCTTGGTAGAGAGCATGACCAGCTCAAAGCGGTTTTCCACGTGTTCTAGGCAGTCTTCAACGGTTACGCGGGCCATGGTATTCCTCGGAGCGAATGCAATATGCGCGCTGCCCGGTTGGGCGAGCGGACTCAACAGTTTAAAAAATCACCAGCGATTAGGGAAGCGCTGATTTTTTAACCAAGCCCTTCAACGCGCCGCAAGTGCCAATGTAAAGCCCTTGCAGCGGTTTTGGGAAGAGCTGATTCAGCCCAGCAATTCAGCGAGCAATTTGCCCGAACGCTGTTGCTGGCGCTTTTGATGCAGCTGATTGGCGCGGAAAATCGCCTTCAGATCGTCCAGTGCATGGGCGAAATCGTCGTTGATGATCAGGTAATCATAGTCGACGTAGTGGCTCATTTCGCTGACCGCTTCGCGCATCCGGCCTTCAATGATCTCGTCACTGTCCTGGCCACGGTTGGTCAGGCGTTGGCGCAGCGCTTGCTGACTCGGCGGCAAAATGAAGATCGAACGCGCCTGTGGCATCAACTTGCGCACTTGCTCGGCGCCTTGCCAGTCGATTTCCAGAATCAGGTCGTGACCTTCATCCAGAGTTTGCTGCAGATGGCTTTGCGAGGTGCCATAAAGATTGCCGAAGACTTCGGCGCGCTCCAGGAAATCGCCGTGTTCGCTCATCTTCACGAACTCTTCGCGTGCGACGAAGTGATAGTTAACGCCGTTCACTTCGCCCGGACGCATGGCGCGGGTGGTGTGGGACACGGAAACGCGAATCGTCGAATCGGCGTCGATCAGCGCCTTGACGAGGCTGGTCTTGCCGGCGCCCGAAGGCGCGGAAATGATGTAGAGAGTGCCGGTGCTGTGGGTCATGTCGGGGTAGCCTTACTCAATGTTCTGCACTTGTTCGCGCATCTGCTCGATCAACACTTTGAGGTTGACCGCAGCCTGGGTGCTGCGCGGGTCGAAGGCTTTGGAGCCCAGTGTATTGGCTTCGCGGTTGAGCTCCTGCATCAGGAAGTCGAGGCGCCGACCGGCAGCGCCGCCGGACTTGAGCACGCGGCGAACTTCGATGATGTGGGTGCTCAGGCGGTCCAGTTCTTCGGCGACGTCGCTTTTTTGCGCGAGCATGACCATTTCCTGTTCCAGGCGCTGCGGGTCGAGCTCGGCCTTCATGTCGGCAAAGCGGTCGAGCACCTTCTGACGCTGGGTGGCGAGCATCTGCGGAACCAGTTCGCGCAGGGTCACCACGTCTTCTTCAATCGACGTCAGGCGTTCGTTGATCAGTCGGGCCAGCTCCGCACCTTCGCGCTCGCGGCCGGCCTTGAGTTCCTTGAGGCCTTCATTGAACAGGGCCAGCGCCTCGGCGTTGAGCGCTTGCGGGTCGCTGGCGTCGGCGACCAGCACGCCAGGCCAGGCCAGCACTTCCAGCGGGTTGAGGGCCGCCGGGTTCTTGATCAGGCTGGCGACGGTTTCAGCGGCGGCGACCAGTTGCGCGGCGCGTTCACGATCGACCTGCAGCGGTTTGCCGGTGGTTTCTTCGGTGAAACGCAGGGTGCATTCGAGCTTGCCGCGCGACAGGCCCTGACGCAGCGCTTCGCGCACATTGCCTTCGAGGTCGCGAAAGGACTCTGGCAGGCGCAGGTGCGGTTCCAGGTAGCGGCTGTTGACCGAGCGCAGCTCCCAGCTCAGGGTGCCCTGGCTGCCGGCTTTTTCGACGCGGGCGAAGGCGGTCATGCTGTGCACCATGGAGGTACCTCGCGATTCAGGCCGGTGCCGAACCCTGCGGGCTCAACGGACCTGAGTAGATGAATTAAAGCCCACAGGCTGTAAAGGCGCAGGATTGTAGCGCAGTGCGGCGGATGCTCCCAAATGGCGCGTGTGACAAAGCGCTGCAGGTCGTCGCAGAGCGCGGTTCAGAGCCCTCGCTCGTCGCCCGGGTTTTTTAGAAGTGCCCAGGCGCGCCCGGTCGCCCTATAATGCTCGGCAGATTTCCGTCCTCCGTACAGGTGTTCCTCTATGAAACGTCCAAGTGGTCGCGCTGCCGATCAGCTCCGCTCGATCCGCATTACCCGCAACTACACCAAACACGCCGAGGGATCTGTACTGGTCGAGTTCGGTGATACCAAGGTGATCTGCACCGTCAGCGTCGAAAACGGGGTGCCGCGCTTCCTCAAGGGTCAGGGCCAAGGCTGGCTGACCGCTGAATACGGCATGCTGCCGCGCGCCACTGGCGAGCGTAACCAGCGTGAAGCGAGCCGTGGCAAGCAAGGCGGTCGCACCCTGGAAATCCAGCGTCTGATCGGTCGTTCCCTGCGCGCTGCGCTGGACATGTCCAAGCTGGGCGACGTGACCTTGTACGTCGACTGCGACGTGATTCAGGCCGACGGCGGTACGCGTACTGCCTCGATCACTGGCGCCATGGTTGCGCTGGTCGACGCCTTGAAAGTGATCAAGAAGCGCGGCGGCCTGAAAGGCGGTGACCCGCTCAAGCAGATGATTGCTGCTGTGTCCGTGGGCATGTACCAGGGCGAGCCAGTGCTGGATCTGGACTACCTGGAAGACTCGGCTGCCGAGACCGACCTGAACGTGGTGATGACCAGCACCGGTGGTTTCATTGAAGTGCAGGGCACCGCTGAAGGCGCGCCGTTCCAGCCTGAAGAGCTGAACGCAATGCTGGAGCTGGCGAAAAAAGGCATGAAGGAGATCTTCGAGCTGCAGAACGCCGCGTTGGCCGACTGAGTACTCGAACTCATTCCAGGATAAGGAGAGCGCCATGAATGACGACCAGCTACCCGCACCCGCACCGAGCCAGGAAGTCAGGCAATGGGCGATGTTCTGTCATTTGTCGGCGTTTCTCGGCTACTGGTTTCCGTTCGGCAGCCTGATCGGGCCGCTGATCCTGTGGCAGATGAAGCGCGAGCAGGACCCCTTCATCGACGCGCAGGGCAAGGAAGCGCTGAATTTCCAGATCACCGTGGCGGTGGCGGCCACGATCTGTATTCCGCTGATGTTCCTATTGATCGGCATCCCGCTGTTCGGCTTGCTGGTGATCGCTGCGGTGGTGCTGACCATCATTGGCGGCGTCAAGGCGAATGAGGGCGTGGCTTACCGCTACCCCTTCACCTGGCGGCCGATCAAATAAGCGCTTTAAACCACGCCACAAAACCTAATGCGGGAGCGAGCAAGCCCGCTCCCACACTAGAAAATCAGTGGACACAAAAAAGCCGACATCTCTGTCGGCTTTTTTGTAGCTGCGAAAAAACGCTTAGATCGTCAGCGTCCAGTCGTAGTCCACGATCAACGGCGCGTGTTGCGAGAACCGCGGCTGACGTGGCAAGCGAGCGCTGCGTACAAAGCGGCGCAGGCCCGGGGTCAGCAGCTGGTAGTCGAAACGCCAGCCCAGGTTGAGCATCTCGGCCTGTTCGTTGTCTGGCCACCAGCTGTACTGATCGCCTTCACGGCTGACTTCGCGCAGGGCGTCGACATACCCCATGTTGCCGACGATCTCGTCCATCCAGGCACGCTCTGGCGCCAGGAAGCCCGGGGATTGCTGGCTGTCGCGCCAGTTCTTGATATCCAGCTTCTGTTGCGCCACGTACAGCGAGCCACAATAAATGTACTCGCGACGTTTGCGTCGCTGTTTATCCAGATAACGGGCGAAATCGTCCATTAGCTTGAACTTCTGGTTCAAGTCTTCATCGCCGTTCTGCCCCGAAGGGAGCAGCAAGGTCGCGATGCTGACCTTGTCGAAATCGGCTTGCAGGTAGCGCCCGTAGCGGTCGGCCGTCTCAAAGCCGAGACCGCTGATGACAGCCTTCGGTTGCAACCGCGAGTACAAAGCCACGCCACCTTGGGCGGGAACTTCGGCATCGCAGGCATAAAGGAAGTAGCCATCCAGTTGGAAGGCTGGATCGTCCAGTTCAAAGGCGGAGGCGCGGGTGTCCTGCAGGCAGATGACGTCGGCATTCTGTGCCTGCAGCCAACTGAGCAAACCACGCTCGACTGCAGCCTGAATACCATTGACGTTCACACTGATGATCCGCATAAATGGCCCCAAAAATCGCGTGCGTGTATGATACACGGCGTCTACCTAATTAGCTAAATCCGTGGTATTTGGGGTTTTTTTCATGCAAGCGTATCAGCGCGACTTCATTCGTTTTGCCATCGATCGCGGCGTTTTGCGCTTCGGCGAGTTCACCCTGAAGTCCGGGCGTACCAGTCCTTACTTCTTCAATGCTGGCCTTTTCAACTCGGGCTCTGCGCTGGCGCAGCTGGGTCGTTTCTACGCGGCAGCCATCGTTGAGAGCGGCATCGCATTCGACGTGCTGTTTGGCCCTGCGTACAAAGGCATTCCTTTGGCGGCGACCACCGCCGTGGCATTGGCCGAGCACCATGACCGCGATCTGCCATGGTGCTTCAATCGCAAGGAAGCCAAGGCCCACGGCGAAGGCGGCAGCCTGGTCGGCGCGCCATTGACCGGCGACGTGCTGATCATCGACGACGTGATCACCGCCGGTACCGCAATCCGTGAAGTGATGCAGATCATCGCTGCTCAGGAAGGCGCCAAGGCGGCCGGCGTGCTGATCGCGCTGAACCGTCAGGAGCGCGGCAACGGTGAATTGTCGGCAATCCAGGAAGTGGAGCGTGACTTCGGTATCCCGGTGATCAGCATTGTTTCGCTGAATCAGGTGCTGGAATTCCTTGCCGACGATCCACAGCTCAAGCAGCATTTGCCGGCGGTTGAAGCCTACCGCGCGCAGTTCGGCGTCTAACCACAACCCTTATGGGGGCGGGCTTGTGTGGCGAGGGAGCTTGCTCCTGCTGGGCTGCGTAGCAGACCCAAGGATTTTGTGAGCGCTGCGCACTCAAGCGGGAGCAAGCTCCCTCGCCACAAAATGCTGTCCTATTGAGATCGCAGGCAAAAAAAGACCCCGCTCAGCCAGACTGAGCGGGGTCTTTTTATGTGTGTTGCTTACGGACGCTTGCGATTACTGATCAAGGTGCCCACACCGGTGTCGGTGAAGATTTCCAGCAGAATCGCATTCGGTACCCGGCCATCGATGATCAGCGAGCTGCCGACGCCGCCCTGTACGGCTTCCAGCGCGCAACGGATCTTCGGCAGCATGCCACCGTAGATGGTGCCGTCGGCGATCAGTTCGTCGACCTGCTGGGTGCTCAGGCCGGTCAGGACCGTGCCGGATTTGTCCATCAGGCCGGCAATGTTGGTCAGCAGCATCAGCTTTTCAGCTTTCAGTGCTTCAGCGACCTTGCCGGCTACCAGGTCGGCGTTGATGTTGTACGACTCGCCATTGGCGCCGACACCGATGGGCGCGATCACCGGGATGAAATCGCCTTTGACCAGCAGGTTCAGCAGGTCGGTGTTGATCCCGACCACTTCACCGACCTGGCCGATGTCGATGATTTCCGGTTGGGTCATCTCCGGTGTCTGACGGGTGACGGTGAGCTTCTTCGCACGAATCAGCTCGGCGTCTTTGCCGGTCAGACCGATGGCGCTGCCGCCGTGGCGGTTGATCAGGTTGACGATGTCTTTGTTCACCTGGCCACCGAGGACCATTTCCACCACGTCCATGGTTTGGGCGTCAGTGACGCGCATGCCGTCGATGAAGTGGCTTTCGATCGACAGGCGCTTGAGCAGGTCGCCGATTTGCGGGCCGCCGCCGTGAACCACCACCGGGTTGATGCCCACGGCCTTCATCAGCACGATGTCGCGGGCAAAGCCGGTTTTCAGCTCCTCGCTTTCCATCGCGTTGCCGCCGTATTTGATCACCAGGGTCTTGCCGACATAGCGGCGAATGTAAGGCAGCGCTTCGGACAGGACCTTGGCGGTGTTGGCGGCGGCTTCGCGTTCGATGGTCATTCGGGGCTCCGGCACTTCAATAAAAGGCGCTTCAAAAAATCAAAATGGTAGTTGGAGGTCAGGTGCAACACGTTTCAGTTGGGTGTGGAACACGTCCTTGATGCGCTGCAGTTCGGCCTCGTTATCGGCCTCGAAACGCAGGACCAGCACCGGTGTGGTGTTGGACGCGCGAACCAGGCCCCAGCCTTTGGCATAGTCGACTCGCACACCGTCGATGGTGGTCAATTCGGCGCCTTCACCCCAACGGGCATCGTGCAGTGCATCAATGATGCTGAATTTGCTCTCTTCGGTCACATGGATATTGATTTCTGGCGTAGAAATATCGTTCGGGAAGGTCTCGAACAACTCTTGCGCAGTGGATTTTTCCTTGCTGAGGATCTCCAGCAGCCGCGCGGCGCTGTAAATGCCGTCGTCGAAACCGAACCAGCGCTCCTTGAAGAAGATGTGCCCGCTCATTTCGCCTGCGAGCAGGGCGCCGGTTTGTTTCATCTTCTTCTTGATCAACGAATGACCGGTTTTCCACATGAGCGGGCGACCGCCATATTCCTTGATCAGCGGGGTCAGGCGACGGGTGCATTTGACGTCGAAGATAATCTCGGCGTTCGGGTTGCGTGCAACCACATCCTTGGCGAACAGCATCAGCAGGCGGTCCGGGAAAACGATGTCGCCGGTATTGGTCACCACGCCGACGCGGTCGCCGTCACCGTCGAAGGCCAGGCCCAGGTCGGCCTTGGTTTCCTTGACCTTGGCGATCAGGTCCACCAGGTTCTCGGGTTTGCCCGGGTCTGGGTGGTGGTTCGGGAAGTTGCCATCGACGTCGCAGAACAGCGGGATGACTTCGCAGTTCAGCGCTTCGATCAACTGAGGCGCGATAACGCCGGCGGCACCGTTGCCGCAGTCGACCACGACTTTCAGGCGTCGGGCGAGTTTGATGTCCTGGACGATTTCGGCGGTGTAGCGGTCGAGGATCTCGACTTTGGTGATGCTGCCCTTGCCGCTGCTCAGGTTGTTGGTTTTCAGGCGGTCATGCAGGGCCTGGATCTGTTCGTTGGCCAGGGTGTCGCCAGCGATGACGATTTTGAAGCCGTTGTAGTTCGAGGGGTTGTGGCTGCCGGTGAGCATTACGCCAGACTTGCCGGCCAGTACGTTGGCCGCGTAATAGAGCGCCGGGGTTGGCACCAGGCCGACGTCGCTGACGTGGCAGCCGCTGTCGTACAGGCCCTGAATCAGTTGTTCCACCAGTTCCGGGCCGGAAAGGCGACCATCACGGCCGACAGAAACATTCGGCTCATCCTGGGCCAGGCTTTGGGCACCGATGGCGCGACCGAGCCAGTAAGCCGTTTCAGCGTTCAGAAATTCCGGAACGGTGCCACGAATATCGTAGGCGCGGAAAATGCTGTCGGGGAACTTGGGGGCGACGCGGGTTGGGGTGCTCATCTGTGGAAATGCTCCATCTCGAAAGTGGCTGGGCTTGCATGCGAATCATTCGTCGGCAGGCTCAAACTGGAAGTTATGACGGCGTTTTCCGCAGAGAGTTCGTGGTGCGAAAGGGCCATGACACTCATGAAAACCGGCTCATGCCTTGATTTTCGCGGTGAACCTTGCAGGTGAGACTGCATAAACATTGTGGCGAGGGAGCTTGCTCCCGCTTGGGTGCGTAGCGCCCATAAAGTCTCGGGGCCGCTACGCAGCCCAGCGGGAGCAAGCTCCCTCGCCACAGAGGATCTCCATCGTATCAGTGGCTGCCGGAATGACCGAAGCCACCGGTGCCGCGCTGGGTTTCGACGAACTCTTCCACCATCTCGAAGTGCGCCTGAACCACCGGCACCAGCACCAGTTGGGCAAGGCGTTCACCCACCACGATGTTGAAGTCGGTCTGGCCGCGGTTCCAGCAGGAAACCATTAGCGGGCCCTGGTAATCGGAGTCGATCAGCCCGACCAGATTGCCCAGCACGATGCCGTGCTTATGGCCCAGGCCCGAGCGCGGCAGGATCAGTGCGGCGAGGCCCGGGTCGCCGATGTACACCGACAGGCCGGTCGGGATCAGCAGGGTTTCACCCGGCTTGATGACGGTGTCCTGTTCCAGCATCGCCCGCAGGTCGAGGCCGGCGGAGCCTGGCGTGGCGTACTGCGGCAGCGGGAATTCGCGGCCAATGCGTGGGTCGAGGATCTTGGCTTGTAAAGCGTGCATGCGAGTTAAACCTGGTTCAGACGTTCGGCGATAAAAGTGATCAGCTGGCGGGCGATTTTGCCCTTGCTGGTCTGGGCGAAGAGTGTTGCGTGCAACTCCCGGTCGATCACGCTGCAAGCGTTTTCCTCGCTGTTGAAGCCAATGCTCGGGTTGGCCACGTCGTTGGCGACGATCAGGTCGAGGTTCTTGTCTTTCAGCTTGCGTGCAGCGTAGTCGAGCAGGTGTTCGGTTTCGGCGGCGAAACCAACACTGAACGGACGGTCGGGGCGTGTGGCTATGGTCGCCAGAATGTCTGGGTTGCGGACCATTTGTAGCAACAAGCCGTCGCCGTTCGTAGGGTCTTTCTTGAGTTTTTGTGGGGCGACGACTTCCGGGCGATAGTCCGCTACCGCAGCAGAAGCGATGAACAGGTCGCAAGGGATCGCGGCTTCACAGGCGGCGAGCATGTCGCGAGCGCTGACCACGTCGATCCGGGTGACGCGATCCGGGGTTGGCAGGTGCACAGGGCCGGTGATCAGGGTCACTCGGGCGCCGGCTTCAACCGCGGCTTCGGCCAGGGCAAAGCCCATTTTCCCGGAGCTGTGGTTGGTGATGTAGCGCACCGGGTCGATGTTTTCCTGGGTCGGGCCGGCGGTGATCAGCACGTGTTTGCCGGTCAGCGCCTGACGCTGGAAACAATCGGCGGCGCACTGCGCCAGATCGTCGGCTTCGAGCATGCGGCCCATGCCGACGTCGCCGCAGGCCTGGCTGCCGGACGCCGGGCCGAAGACCTTGAAGCCACGGCTTTCGAGCAATTGGGTGTTGGCCTGGGTGGCCGGGTCGCGCCACATGGCCTGGTTCATCGCCGGGGCCAGCGCGACGGTGGCGTCGGTGGCCAGCACCAGGGTGGTCAGCAGGTCATTGGCGATGCCTTGGGCCAGGCGCGCGATCAGATCGGCGGTGGCCGGCGCGATCAGCACCAGATCAGCCCATTTGGCCAGCTCGATGTGGCCCATCGCAGCTTCGGCCGCCGGGTCCAGCAGGTCCAGGTGGACCGGGTGCCCGGAGAGTGCCTGCATGGTCAGCGGGGTGATGAACTCGCTGCCGCCGCGGGTCATGACTACGCGCACTTCGGCGCCCTGGTCGATGAGTCGGCGAACCAGCTCGGCGCTCTTGTAGGCGGCAATGCCGCCGCCGACGCCGAGAACGATGCGTTTCCGATACAGCCGCTGCATAGGCCTGCCTTTCAATTCATTGATGACTACGTGGCGAAACCCCTCCCCAGGGTGAAATCGCCCGCAAAAAAGATGGACTACGATATCACAGCGACCGCAACGGAACAGCGGCGCCCACACACATGGAGGTGCTATGAGCATTCGCGATTGGCCGGCGGCAGAGCGTCCGCGGGAGAAGCTTTTGGAGCAGGGTTCGGCGAGCCTTTCGGACGCCGAGTTACTGGCCATCTTTCTACGCACCGGGGTGACCGGTAAAAGCGCGGTCGATCTGGCGCGACACCTGTTGCATCAATTCGGCAGCCTGCGCACGTTACTGGAAGCCGATCAGCAGACGTTCGGCAGTCAGCTTGGGCTGGGGCCGGCAAAGTTTGCCCAATTGCAGGCAGTGCTGGAGATGGCGCGGCGGCACTTGGCGGAACGCTTGCGTCGCGACTCGGTGCTCAAGAGCCCGATCGAGGTGCGCAATTACCTGAAGGCAATGTTGCGCCATGAGCCGCATGAGGTGTTTGGCTGCCTGTTCCTGGACTCCCGGCATCGGGTGCTGGCGTTCGAGATACTGTTTCGCGGCTCGATCGACAGTGCCAGCGTCTACCCGCGTCAGGTGGTCAAGCGTGCACTGGCGCACAACGCCGCGGCGTTGATCCTGTGCCACAACCATCCATCAGGCAGCGCCGAGCCGAGTCAGGCGGATCGAGCGCTGACCAGGCGCCTGCAAGAGGCGCTGGACCTGATCGATGTGCGGGTACTCGACCATTTCATCGTCGGCGATGGCGATCCGCTGTCGATGGCCGAGTACGGGTGGATGTAGCCGGGGACTATTTCAGGCTGACTTTGGAATAGTCCTGGCGGCCGAACGGGCTGACCTGGTAGCCCTGAACGTCCTTGCGCGTCAATGCGTAGGCGGTCGGGTGTGCCAGTGGCAGCCACAGCGCCTGTTGCTGGATCTGCGCCTGGGCCTGTTCGTAAAGCTTGCTGCGCACGCCTTGCTCGGTGGTGGTCTTGCCGGCGCTGATAACTTTATCCAGGCCCGGGTCGCAGTAGCGGGCGAAGTTGGTCCCGGACTGGACCGCCGCGCAGGAGAACTGTGGCGTGAGGAAGTTATCCGGGTCACCGTTGTCACCGGACCAGCCCATGAACAGCAGGTCGTGTTCGCCGGCCTTGGCGCGGCGAATCAGCTCGCCCCATTCAATCACCCGGATTTCCGCCTGTATCCCGACTTCAGCCAGGTCCGCCTGCAGCAACTGGGCGCCAAGGCTTGGGTTCGGGTTGAGCAGGCTGCCGGAAGGACGGGTCCAGATCGTGGTTTTAAACCCCTCCTTGAGCCCGACCTTGGCCAGCAGCGCACGCGCCTTGGCGATGTCTTTCGGATAGCCCGGCAAGTCCTTGGCGTAGCTCCAGGTGTTGGGCGGGTACGGACCGTTGGCAGCCTGCGCGGTGTCTTCGAAAACGGCCTTGAGGTAGCTGGCCTTGTCGAAGGCGAGGTTTATCGCCTGGCGGACTTCGGGTTTATCCAGCGGCGGATGCTGACTGTTGATGGCCACGAACGCGGTCATGAACGCCGGCGTGCTCTCGATCTTCAGGGTCGGGTCCTGGGCGGCGGCCTGCACGTCCAGCGGTTTGGGCGACAGGGCGATCTGGCACTCGTTGCGCCGCAGTTTTTGCAAGCGCACGTTGGCGTCCGGGGTGATGGCGAACACCAGGCTGTCCACGGCCGGTTTGCCGGCAAAGTAGTCGCGGTTGGCCTTGTAGCGAATCGACGCATCTTTCTGGAAGCGCCCGAAGATGAACGGGCCGCTGCCAATTGGTTGGCTGTTGAGTTTTTCGGGTGTACCGGCCTTGAGCAGCTGGTCGGCATACTCAGCCGGGTAGATCGAGGCAAACCCCATGCTCAGGGTGACAAGGAAGGTCGAGTCGGGGTGGTCCAGGGTAAAGCGCACAGTCAGCGGGTCCAGCGCGTCGATTTTCTTGATCAGCGCAGGCAATTGCATCGATTGAGCGTGAGGGAAGCCACTTTGGGCGACTTTGTGCCAAGGGTGGGCCGGGTCGAGCATGCGCTCGAAGCTGAACTTCACGTCTTCGGCGTTCAGATCGCGGGTCGGGGTGAAGTACTCGGTGTGGTGGAACTTCACCTGTGGATGCAGCTTGAAGATATAGGTCAGGCCATCAGCCGACACTTCCCAGCTGTCAGCCAGGCTGGGGACGACTTTGCCACTGGTGGTGTCGAAGTCCACCAAGCGGTTCATCAGCACGTCGGCCGAAGCGTTGGTGGTGGTCAGCGAGTTGTATTGAACGACATCGAACCCTTCCGGGCTGGCCTCGGTGCAGACGCTTAAAGCGGCAGCCTGGGCCAATGGGCTCAGCAAGAGTGGGGCGAGCAACAACGGTAGGGCAGCGAGGCGCATGTGTGAATTCCTGTGCAGATCGAAGGCCCATCTGCGAGTGCAGTCTGGAAAAGGCTTACCCTAGTGGGCTCTTTTACAAATGACTATCCCCTTTTTCATTTTAAGGGGACTATGTGTGATTGTTTTCGGTGAGTACTGCCCAAGGAAAACCCTGGATTGGCCTGTTGGCCGACTTTCTGCGACGAGCGGTCACCATCGACGACAGCCTTTGTCCAAGGCGCTCGGAGCCCGAAAAATAGGGGTTTTGTTAATTCAATGCACACCGATTGTTGTTGCTCTCTAGTCTTTCTGGTATAAAGCAGCGCTCTTTTCTAGGGGCCCGGTTCCTTCACTGTAGGTGTAGCCGGTAAGACCCTTAAAGAAACGCGGCGCCTGGCGCCAAATGACTGAGAGATTAAGCGGCCAACCCATGCCGGGTTGGGCATGTGGTTTTAGAGGGCTGAGGCATGTCGAGAGTCTGTCAAGTTACCGGTAAGGGTCCGGTGACTGGGAATAACATTTCCCACGCAAACAACAAAACCCGTCGTCGTTTCCTGCCGAACCTGCAGCATCACCGCTTCTGGGTTGAAGAAGAGAAACGTTTCGTGCGTCTGCGCGTATCTGCCAAAGGCATGCGTATCATCGACAAGCGTGGCATTACTGTCGTGCTGGCCGAAATCCGCAAAGCTGGCAAGATCTAAGGGAGCTAATCATGCGTGAATTGATTCGTTTGATTTCGAGCGCTGGTACTGGTCACTTCTACACTACCGACAAGAACAAGCGCACTACTCCGGACAAAATCGAGATCAAGAAATTTGATCCGGTTGTTCGCAAGCACGTGATCTACAAAGAAGGCAAAATCAAGTAATTGATTTTTCCCTCTTGAGAAAAAGGCCCGTATCGCAAGATACGGGCCTTTTTTGTTGTGGTCAGAAAAGCCTCAGGCCTTCTGTTCAAACGCCACATAGATCTTGCGGCACGGCTCCAGTACTTCCCAGGTGCCGCGGAAACCGGCCGGAATGACAAAACGATCACCCGCCCGCAGGGTCTTGGCATTGCCGTCGTGGTCACGCAGCACCGAAACCCCCTGCACGATTTCGCAGTATTCGTGTTCGGTGAAGTTCACCGTCCATTGCCCGACTTCTCCTTCCCACACGCCCGCGTTCAACTGACCGCACGGGCTGCTGTAGTGGTTGTAGACGGCTTGCTCGGGGTCGCCCTTGAGCACTTTTGTGGCGTCCGGGCGGTAGCGCTCGGCGGGTGTGGTGGCCTGGCTGAAGTCGACAATGTCCTGGATGCTCATTCTTGTAATCCCCCGTGATTGCCTGAAAATCAAAGTCTATGTTTATTAAAATGAACATCGCAAGGCCGTTTGCCAGCCTTATGTCAAATATATTGAAACATGAGGGGGCGCTGGTTTAGGGTGGCAGTTGCCTTGGGCCGAATTGAAAACTGGCCGGGCAGAATTCCTGTAGGTGCCTGCGTAGATCGCGTGGCGCTCGTATTCAATAAGAGGAGGACTCTCGTATGACTACCTTGACTCGTGCCGACTGGGAACAACGCGCCCGCGACCTGAAGATCGAAGGCCGTGCCTACATCAATGGCGAATACACCGCAGCGGTCTCCGGCGAGACCTTCGACTGCATCAGCCCCGTCGATGGCCGCCTGCTGGGCAAGATCGCCAGCTGTGATGCCGCCGACGCCCAGCGCGCCGTAGAAAACGCTCGCAGCACGTTCAACTCGGGCATCTGGTCGCGTCTGGCACCAGCCAAGCGCAAAGCCACCATGATTCGTTTCGCCGGCCTGCTCAAGCAGCACGCCGAAGAGCTGGCGCTGCTTGAAACCCTGGACATGGGCAAGCCGATCAGCGATTCCCTGTACATCGACGTTCCGGGCGCGGCGCAAGCGCTGAGCTGGAGCGGTGAGGCCATCGACAAGATCTACGACGAAGTGGCTGCTACCCCGCACGACCAACTGGGTCTGGTGACCCGTGAGCCAGTGGGTGTGGTGGGCGCCATCGTGCCGTGGAACTTCCCGTTGATGATGGCCTGCTGGAAACTCGGCCCGGCGCTGTCCACCGGTAACTCGGTGATCCTCAAGCCGTCCGAAAAGTCCCCGCTGACCGCTATCCGCATTGCGGCACTGGCCGTTGAAGCCGGTATCCCGAAAGGCGTGCTGAACGTGCTGCCAGGCTACGGTCACACCGTCGGCAAGGCGTTGGCCTTGCACATGGATGTCGACACGCTGGTGTTCACCGGTTCGACCAAGATCGCCAAGCAACTGATGATTTATTCCGGCGAATCGAACATGAAGCGCGTCTGGCTGGAGGCGGGTGGCAAGAGCCCGAACATCGTGTTTGCCGATGCACCGGACCTGCAAGCGGCGGCTGAGTCCGCTGCCAGTGCCATCGCGTTCAACCAGGGCGAAGTCTGCACCGCCGGTTCGCGTCTGCTGGTCGAGCGTTCGATCAAGGATAAATTCCTGCCGCTGGTGATCGAGGCCCTGAAGGCCTGGAAACCGGGCAACCCGCTGGATCCGGCGACCAACGTCGGCGCGCTGGTCGACACGCAGCAGATGAACACCGTGCTGTCCTACATCGAATCCGGTCACACCGACGGCGCCAAACTGGTGGCGGGCGGCAAGCGGATCCTTCAGGAAACCGGTGGCACCTACGTTGAGCCGACGATTTTCGATGGCGTGAGCAATGCCATGAAGATCGCCCAGGAAGAGATCTTTGGCCCGGTGCTGTCGGTCATCACCTTCGACAGCGTCGAGGAAGCGATCCGGATCGCCAACGACACGCCGTATGGCCTGGCCGCGGCAGTCTGGACCTCGGATATCTCCAAGGGCCACCTGACCGCCAAGGCCCTGCGTGCCGGCAGCGTGTGGGTCAATCAGTACGATGGTGGCGACATGACCGCACCGTTTGGTGGTTTCAAACAGTCGGGCAACGGTCGCGACAAGTCGCTGCATGCGTTCGACAAGTACACCGAGCTGAAGGCGACCTGGATCAAGTTGTAATCCTGTAGAGGGCCCCGATCACATTCGGGGCTCGATACAACGCAGGTCTAATGTGGGAGCGGGCTTGCTCGCGAAGGCGGTGTAACAGTCAACATTGATGTTGAATGTGCTGGCCTCTTCGCGAGCAAGCCCGCTCCCACATTTGTTTTGTGCCGTTTGTAAAAATAATTATCCACAGGAGCGTGGAACATGCGTTGGGCGACTTATTTCGCCGTGTTGGCCTCTGTCCTGAGCGTCGGCCTGGCCTTGGGCGTCAGCATGCCGTTGGTGTCGTTGCGTCTGGAAAGCTGGGGTTACGGCTCATTTGCAATCGGTGTCATGGCGGCAATGCCGGCGATTGGCGTGCTGCTGGGGGCCAAGGTCTCTAGCCATCTGGCGGCGCGTTTCGGCACGGCCAATCTGATGCGCCTGTGCCTGTGGGCCGGGGCGTTTTCCATCGGTTTGCTGGCGCTGTTGCCCAGTTATCCGGTCTGGCTGGTGCTGCGTTTGATGATCGGGGTGATCCTGACCCTCGTGTTCATCCTCGGCGAGAGCTGGATCAACCAGTTGGTGGTCGAGCAATGGCGCGGGCGGCTGGTGGCGCTGTATGGCAGCAGTTATGCCCTGAGCCAACTGTCCGGTCCGTTGCTGCTGGGCGCGTTGGGCACCGACAACGATTTCGGTTTCTGGGTCGGTGTCGGTTTGCTGGTGACGTCGCCGCTGTTGCTGTTGGGACGTAGCGGCGCGCCGAGCAGCGAAGCCTGCAGCGTGACGTTCAGCGACTTGCTGAACTTTTGTCGTGGCCTGCCGGCGATTGCCTGGGCGGTATCGCTGTTTGCTGCCTTCGAAGCGATGATCCTGACCTTGCTGCCGGTGTATTGCCTGCGCCAGGGCTTCAGCGCTGAAATCGCCCTGGCGATGGTAAGCACCGTGGTGGTCGGCGATGCCTTGTTGCAACTGCCGATTGGCGCGCTGGCGGATCGGCTGTCGCGACGTACGCTGTTTGCCGGTTGTGCGGTAATCCTGATGCTCTCGAGCCTGGCGATTCCGCTGTTGATCGAGACCTTGCTGATCTGGCCGTTGTGGGTGCTGTTTGGCGCCAGTGCCGGCGGCTTGTTTACCTTGTCGCTGATTCTGATCGGCGAGCGCTACCGCGATGATGCATTGGTGCGAGCCAACGCTCACATTGCGCAATTGTGGGGTATCGGTTGTCTGATCGGCCCATTGGCGGCCGGTGCCGGCAGTCAATGGATCAGTGGGCACGCCTTGCCGTTGTTGATGGCGGCGGGGGCGTTTGGGCTGGTGATCCTGTTGATGCGCCAAGGGGCGTTTGGCACGGCGCTGCCAGCGTAATGTGTAGCAGCCGGCGCAGGGTCATGCAGTTCTTAGAGCATCCGCTCCAGCCCCACCGATTTGCTGAGCCAGGCATTGAAATGTCGCCACCAGCTCCCCGGCTCACGGCTCAGGGTGTGTGGCTGGCCGTTGTCTTCAGTGACCCACACCATCCGACCGTTCTCTAGCCGGGCCTCGTAACTCAGGGCCGGTGACATACCTTGCAGGGCCAGTTCGCGAACCTGTTCGGTGAGTTCCGGGCTGTCCACCAGCACCCCGACTTCAGTGTTCCAGAGCACCGAGCGCGGATCGAAATTGAATGAGCCGATGAACGCCTTTTGTCGGTCAAAGATCATCGCCTTGCTGTGCAGGCTGGAAACGGAGCCACGGGAGGCGGCGCTGTGGAACAGGTTCGGACCACTGCCGCCGTGCTCGCCGGGTTGGCGGCGCAACTCGAACAACTTCACGCCATGTTCCAGCAACGCCTTGCGGTAGGGCGCGTAGCCACCGTGCACGGCCGGCACGTCGGTGGCGTCCAGGGAGTTGGTCAGCAAGCTGACGGAAACCCCGGCATCCGCGCGTCCCGTCAGGTAGACCAGCCCCGTTTGGCCTGGGACGAAATAGGCCGAGATCATGATCAGCTCGTTACTGACACCTTGTAACTCGGGCGCCAGTTGGGTGGTCAGCAGCAGTTGCGGATCCGGCTCGTCCTTGGCCAGCACCTTGCTGGGTGCGTCCCACAATGCCTGGTTCCAGGCCCAGATCAATTCGCGCCGCCAGACATCCAGGCGTGGATGGGTCTGGTAAATCTTCAGTTGCTGGTACAGCGCATGGTTCTGTTGGCGGGTGCCTTCCAGCGACTCCTGCAGTCGCAGTCGGGTGTTGGCCAGATCCTTTGCCGTGGGTTTGCTCGAGATAAACTCATCGATCGGTTTGCTCAGGGCGCTGTTCCAGTACTGGTCGAAACTGTGTCCGAGCTGCTCGGCCACCGGGCCGATGCCGAGCATGTCGATGTCGGTGAAGTTCAGATCGGGTTGGGCGTCGAAGTATTCATCGCCCAGATTACGGCCACCGACAATGGCTGCACTGTTGTCCGCCAGCCACAGCTTGTTGTGCATGCGCCGATGCTGCAAAGACAGATTGAACAGCCGCCCCATGGTGCGGGTCAGCCCGGTGCTGCGGCCCAGGTGCAGCGGGTTGAACAGGCGAATATGAATCTGCGGATGCGCAGCAAGGGTGGCGATGATCTGGTCCAGGCCATCGCTGGTGGTGTCATCGAGCAGAATGCGTATGCGCACACCGCGGTCGGCGGCCTTGAGCAGCTCCGCCGCCAGCAACCGTGTGCTGACACCGTCGTGGACGATGTAGTACTGCAAGTCGAGGCTGCTTTGCGCATTGCGAATCAGCTCGGCACGCGCCATGAAGGCTTCACTGCTGTTGGGCAGCAGGCGGAAGCCGGAACGGCCCTGATACGCCGCAGCCTGTACCTTGATCGAACGCCCGAACGCAGAGTCCGCCGCCGGCAGCGCCTGGCTCGGCTCGTGATGTACGGTGAGAGAGGTGCAGCCGCTCAGTAGCGAGACGAGCGGCAGAAAAAACAGGGCTTGTCTGGGGCGCAAATCGGAGTTTCCGCGAATGGGCAGGATCCGGAGTATGGCACGGCATTTGGCAGTGCTCCGTGAATGCTCAAGCGTCAGTTGATGGCGTCATTTGTCCTCTTGATGCTCGGCCAGTAGCTTGATCGCTGCCGCGCCGACCTTGCGCACCGCCTCTTCAACCTGCGGTGTCGGTTTGGCCGAGTAGTTCATGCGCAGGCAATTGCGGTATTTGCCCGAGGCGGAAAAAATGCTGCCGACTGCAATCTGTACGCCTTGATCGTTCAGCGCACGATTCAGTTTCAAGGTGTCGAAACCTTCCGGCAGTTCGATCCACAGCATGAAGCTGCCTTGCGGACGGCTGGCACGGGTGCCGGCGGGAAAGTAGCGGCTGACCCAGTCGAGCATCAAGTCGCGATTGCGCTGGTATTGCGTGCGCATCCGTCGCAAATGCGGTTCGAAGTGGCCGCCCTTGAGGAATTCGGCAATCGCAATTTGTGGCTGCGGGGCGGTGGAGCCGGTGCTGATGTATTTCATGTGCAACACCCGCTCCAGATACCTGCCCGGCGCGACCCAACCGATGCGCAGTCCCGGCGCCAGGGTCTTGGAAAACGAGCTGCAGAGCAGGACGCGGCCGTCTTCGTCGAAGGATTTGATCGTGCGGGGGCGCGGGTAGGTGTAGGCCAGTTCGCCATACACATCGTCTTCGATGATCGCCACGTCGAAGCGCTGTGCCAGGGTCAGCAGTGCCCGTTTGCGTGCCTCCGGCATGATGTAGCCCAACGGGTTGTTGCAGTTGGGGGTCAACTGTATGGCTTTGATTGGCCACTGTTCCAGCGCCAGTTCCAGCGCCTCGAGACTGATCCCGGTAATCGGGTCGGTGGGAATCTCCAGGGCTTTCATGCCCAGCCCTTTGAGGGTCTGCATGGCGCCGTGAAAGCTCGGCGAGTCGACGGCCACGATGTCGCCCGGCTCGCAGATCGCGCGAATGCTGGTGGACAGCGCTTCGTGGCAGCCGGTGGTGATCACCAGGTCGTTGGCGCTCAGTTGACAGCCGGAGTCGAGCATCAAGCGGGCAATCTGTTCGCGCAGTTCAAGGATTCCGTAGATGTTGTCGTAATACAGGCCGGGCATGTCCTGCCGTCGACTGATCCGCGCCAGTCCGCGCAGCAGAGGCTTCATGGTCGGCGTGGTGACGTCCGGCATGCCGCGACCGAGCTGCACGATGTCTTTGCGCGGGACGGCGCGAATCAGCTCCAGCACCTGATCCCACTGGGAAATGTCCACCGGGCGCTGAGCTGGACGGCCAACGACCGGCAACTCCGGCAACTCGCGCCCGGCCGGCACGAAGTAGCCGGATTTCGGCTTCGGCATTGCCAGCCCACTGTCCTCCAGTACGCGATAGGCCTGCTGCACCGTACTCAGGCTGACCCCGTGCTCGACGCTCAATGCCCGCACCGACGGCAGTCGATCGCCCGGACGGTAGAAGCCCTGTTCGATACGCGTGCCGAGCAATTCGGCGAGGTTGACGTAAAGAGTCATGGTGCAGCCTCGGTGAATAGATTCAGGGGACCAGTACAGATGGGGCAAAAATACAGGATTCAGTCGCTAAAACGGCAAATCTGTATGGATGTAATACAGCTCCTTTGAATCTGTAACGGTTTTGCCACCCCGCGCATCATGGAATCTCTGGCGACCCAAGTAAACAGGAGCAATCAAAATGAACGGCTTGAGCGATGTGCGGCTGACGTTACACAGTCAGGAACTGGAGGCAGGGCAGGAAAAGGGCATGCGCGCGGCAACGATGCACAATGCCCCGTCCGGTCTCGGTCGCTGGGGACTGTTCTGGCATCGTCTGCACACGCGCAAGGCCTTGCTTGAGCTTTCGCCCGAGCAGCTGCGCGATGTGGGGCTGAGTCGTGCAGAGGCGCGGGAGGAGGGGCTCAAACCCTTTTGGCGGCTTTGAGCTATTTGGCGCTCTCCCGGCCCAATCGCGGGCAAGCCTTGCTCCTACAGGGATGGTATTCGTCGTGCGATCAACGCTGGACCTGTAGGCGCTAGGCTTGCCCGCGATGGCATCCGTAGGGGCGCAAAGAATCTTTCAGACCCACTCTTTCATCCGATGCCACAACATCCCGAGCGCCAACAACGGTGAACGCAGGTACTTCCCGCCCGGGAAGGTGGCGTGCGGCACCTTGGCGAACAGATCGAACCCCCCACCTTGCTGACCGCTGATGGCTTCGGCCAGCAACTTGCCCGCCAGGTGGGTGGCGTTCAGCCCATGACCGGAATAGGCCTGGGCGTAATACACATTCGGCTGGCCCTTGAGCCGGCCGATCTGCGGCAGGCGGTTGGCGCCAATGCCGATCATCCCGCCCCATTGATAGTCGATCTTCACCCCGGCCAGTTGCGGGAAAACGTCGAGCATCTTCGGTCGCATATACGCGGCGATGTCCGACGGATCACGGCCGGAATAGTGACAGGCACCGCCGAACAGCAAGCGCCGATCCGCCGAGAGCCGGTAGTAGTCCAGCGCCACTCGCTGATCGCAGACCGCCATGTTCTGCGGCAGTAATGCGTGGGCCAGCTCTTCGCTCAAGGGTTCGGTGGCGATGATGTAGCTGCCGGCGGGCAACACTTTGCCGCTGAGTTCAGGGTTCAGGTTGTTGAGGTAGGCGTTGCAGCCCAGCACCAGGGTCTTGGCGCGGACTGAGCCTTGCGCGGTGTGGACCTTGACCTCGCTGCCATAGTCGATGCGGGTCACGGCCGACTGTTCGAACAGCTTCACGCCCAGTTGCTGCGCTGCCGCTGCTTCGCCCAAGGCCAGGTTCAACGGGTGCAGATGCCCGGAACCCATGTCGATCAAACCACCGACGTAGCGGTTGGAACCGACCACACTGTGCATTTCATTGGCTTGCAGCAATCGGGTCTCATGGCGATAGCCGAGGCTGCGCAGCTCGGCCGCGTCTTCGGCGAAACCTTCAAGGTCGCGAGGTTTGTTGGCCAGGTCGCAGTAACCCCAGGTCAGGTCGCAGGCGATCTGAAAATGCTCGACCCGTTGCCGGACGAGCTCCACCGCTTCCAGGCCCATGAGTTTCATCTGACGGACGCCGTCCGTGCCGATCACCTCGGCAAACTGATCGAGGCCATGACCGATCCCGCGAATCAGTTGTCCGCCGTTGCGCCCGCTGGCGCCCCAGCCGATTTTGCGCGCTTCGAGCAGCACCACGCTGAGGCCGCGTTCGGCCAACTCGATAGCGGTGTTCAGCCCGGAAAACCCGCCGCCCACCACGCACACGTCCGCCAGCAGTTCACCTTCAAGCGCCGGATAATCGGGCTGCGGAAGGCTGCTGGCGGCGTAGTAAGACGCTGTGTGCCGGTTGTTCGGGGCAGGCTGCTGAACACGGGCGTTCATGTGTGTCATCCGGGTTTCGTGTGTTTAGTAAATTTTACGGAGCATAAGCCGGGCCTTTCGGGCTGGGCAACACTGGTCGGCTAATGCTGTCTGGCGCGAGGCTTTTAGGGCAAAATCCCACCCCGTTCACTTTCCCGGTACTCGCTTCGATGAGCTGCAACAGTCAGAAAATCCGCGCTCTTCGCCAGCAAATCCCCTCGTTTGAGTGCGTGCCCGGCTGCCATGACTGCTGTGGCCCGGTGACTACATCGCCAGAAGAAATGTCGCGTCTGCCGCGTAAGACCAGGGCCGAGCAGGACGCTGCAATGGATGAACTGAACTGTGTGCACCTGGGCCCCGATGGCTGCACGGTGTATGACGAGCGGCCGTTGATCTGTCGGCTGTTCGGCACCACGGCAACCCTGCCGTGCCCCAACGGCCGCCGCCCGGTGGAGTTGATTCACCCTCGGGTCGAGAAGCAGATCCATGAATACATGGCCAGCACCCGGCAGGTGTTGGTTTAAAAGATTGCAGCCTGCGCGCGTACACCCGTAAGAGCTGCCGAAGGCTGCGATCTTTTGATCTTCAATCCGGAATTGGCAGGTTCAGGCTCTCTTTCACTTCTTCCATCACGATATAGCTCTTGGACTCACGCACGTGGGGCAATTTGAGCAGGATGTCGCCCAGCAGTTTGCGGTACGAGGCCATCTCGGAAATCCGCGCTTTCACCAGGTAGTCGAAATCCCCTGACACCAGGTGGCATTCCAGTACGTGTGGCAGTTTCAGCACGGCGCGTCGGAACTCTTCAAAGGTATCGCCAGACTTGTAGTCGAGGCTGATCTCGACGAACACCAGCAGGCTCCCCTTGAGGTGCTGCGGGTTAAGCCGGGCGTTGTAGCCCATGATGATCCCTTCGCGCTCCAGGCGTCGCACCCGCTCGGTGCAGGGCGTGGTCGACAACCCGACTTTCTCCCCAAGCTCGGTAAACGAAATCCGCCCGTCCGCCTGAAGGATGCGCAGGATATTACGGTCGATCTTGTCCAGTTCGCGTTTGGTCTGAGTATTGGTCCGCATAGGGGATGCGCCTCCGTAAAAAGCTATTTCGCCGAGAATTGTCGCCAAATATAGGTGCTTATATAGTGAAAAGCACTGGTCAATGTTTTTTACACTGCGCACATCTGTGATTTGAACAACAAACGTCAGCGGTAAGCCGCGATGAGGGATACGAAAATGCGCGTTCTGGTCTTGGGTAGCGGCGTCATCGGTACCGCCAGTGCCTACTATCTGGCTCGGGCCGGGTTTGAAGTAACGGTTGTAGACCGTCAGCCGGCTGCCGCCATGGAAACCAGTTTCGCCAACGCCGGCCAGGTCTCGCCGGGCTATGCCTCGCCGTGGGCTGCGCCGGGTGTGCCGCTCAAAGCCATCAAATGGCTGCTGCAACGCCACGCACCGCTGGCGATCAAGGCCACCGCCGATATCGACCAATACCTGTGGATGGCGCAGATGCTGCGCAACTGCACCGCCAACCGTTATGCGGTGAACAAGGAGCGCATGGTCCGTCTGTCCGAGTACAGCCGTGACTGCCTCGATGAACTGCGTGCTGAAACCGGCATTACCTACGAAGGCCGCACCCTGGGGACCACTCAACTGTTCCGCACTCAGGCGCAGCTGGATGGCGCGGCAAAAGACATTGCGGTCCTGAAAGAGTCCGGCGTGCCATTTGAACTGCTCGACCGCGCCGGCATTGCCCGCGTCGAACCGGCGCTGGCCAGCGTGACCGATATCCTCGCCGGTGCCTTGCGCCTGCCGAACGACCAGACCGGCGACTGCCAGATCTTCACCACGCGCCTGGCCGAAATGGCCGTGAAACTGGGCGTGGAGTTCCGCTTTGACCAGGACATTCAGCGCCTCGACTACGCCGGTGACCGGATCAACGGCGTATGGATCGACGGCAAGCTGGAAACCGCCGACCGCTACGTATTGGCGCTCGGCAGCTACTCGCCGAAGTTGCTCAAGCCGTTGGGCATCAAGGCCCCGGTGTACCCGCTCAAGGGTTACTCACTGACCGTGCCGATCACTAATCCGGCGATGGCCCCGACATCGACTATTCTCGACGAGACCTACAAGGTTGCGATCACCCGTTTCGATACCCGCATTCGTGTCGGCGGCATGGCTGAGATAGCTGGTTTTGACCTGTCGCTGAACCCGCGTCGACGCGAAACGCTGGAGATGATCGTCAACGATCTTTATCCTCAGGGCGGCGACCTCGCCGAGGCGAGTTTCTGGACCGGCCTGCGTCCAACCACACCGGACGGCACGCCGATTGTTGGCGCCACCCCGTTCAAGAACCTGTTCCTGAACACCGGTCACGGCACACTCGGCTGGACCATGGCGTGTGGCTCCGGCCGCTTGCTGGCTGACCTGATGGCGAAGAAAACGCCGCAGATCAGTGCTGAAGGCCTCGATATTTCCCGTTATGGCAACACCCCAAAGGAGTCTGAAAAGCATGTCAATCCAGCGCCAGCTCACCAATGAGCGCATGAGCCAGATCGTTGTCCACAACGGTACCGTGTATCTGGCAGGGCAAGTCGGAGACGACATGAGTGCCGGGATTGAACAGCAGACCCGTGAAACCCTCGCCAACATCGAGCGTTTGCTGGATCTGGCCGGGACCGACAAGACCAAACTGCTGTCGGTGACGATTTACCTGAAAGACATCGATGCCCATTTCGAGGGCATGAACAGTGTCTGGGACACTTGGTTGCCAAAGAATGTCGCGCCCGCCCGTGCGACAGTTGAAGCCAAGCTGTGCGAACCGGAAATCCTGGTTGAGCTGTCGGTAGTGGCTGCTCTGCCTTAGGGTCTGTTTAAGCAACGATCCCTCTCCCGGTGTTGCTGGCGGTTCACGCCGTCAGTCGCGCCGGTTTTTTCTTCCCCATGACCGCCTAGAAGTCTGCCGCCATGCGTCCTGCCCGTGCCCTGATCGATCTTCAAGCCCTGCGTCATAACTACCAACTGGCCCGAGAAGTCTCGGGGGCTCGCGCCCTCGCGGTGATCAAGGCCGATGCCTACGGCCATGGTGCGGTGCGCTGTGCCCAGGCCCTGGAGGCCGAGGCGGACGGTTTCGCCGTGGCTTGCATCGAAGAAGCCCTGGAACTGCGCGCCGCCGGTATCCGTGCGCCGGTCCTGCTGCTCGAAGGCTTTTTCGAAGCCGATGAGCTGTCGCTGATCGTTGAGCATGACTTCTGGTGCGTGGTGCATTCGCTGTGGCAGCTCGAAGCAATCGAGAAAGCCGCGTTGAGCAAGCCGATCACGGTCTGGCTCAAGCTGGATTCGGGCATGCACCGGGTCGGCCTGCATCCGGCGGATTATCAGGCGGCGTATCAACGTTTGCTGGCCAGCGGCAAAGTCTCGAAGATCGTACTGATGAGTCACTTTGCGCGTGCCGATGAGCTGCATAGCAGCAGCGCGGCAGAGCAGGTTGCGGTGTTTGAAGCGGCGCGTCAGGGCTTGTCGGCACAGGTCAGCTTGTGTAACTCGCCAGCGGTGCTGGGCTGGCCGCAGGTGCCGAGCGACTGGGTGCGCCCAGGCATCATGCTCTACGGCGCGACACCTTTTGAAGAGCCCAATCCCGTGGCAGCACGCTTGCAACCGGTGATGACCCTGGAATCGAAAGTCATCAGCGTGCGCGAGCTGCCGGCCGGTGAGCCGGTGGGCTACGGTGCCAAGTTCATCACCCAAAAGCCGATGCGCATCGGTGTGGTCGCCATGGGCTATGCCGACGGATATCCACGTCAGGCGCCTACCGGTACGCCGGTATTGGTGGCCGGGCAGCGTAGCCAGCTGCTGGGGCGAGTGTCGATGGACATGCTCTGCATCGATTTGACTGATGTGCCGCAGGCCGGCCTCGGTTCGACGGTCGAATTGTGGGGTAAAAACATCCTGGCCAGCGACGTAGCCATGGCTGCCGGGACCATTCCTTATCAGATTTTCTGCAACCTGCGTCGCGTACCGCTGCTCTACTCCGGGAGTTGAGGCTGGCAGTCGAGACCAGAAGTCGCTTTGCCAAACAGGATTCAGCCCCAAGTGTTGTAAATACTGAACGCTGTCGCCATGATAACGCTCACTATCTACACAATCTGAATCCTGGGAGGCTAATGCATTGGACGTCGGTGAACGACTGCAATCGATCCGTAAACTGAAAGGTCTATCCCAGCGAGAGCTCGCCAAGCGGGCAGGCGTTACCAATAGCACCATTTCAATGATCGAGAAAAACAGCGTCAGCCCTTCGATCAGTTCGCTGAGGAAGGTACTTGGCGGCATCCCCATGTCCATGGTCGAGTTCTTTTCCGAAGAAATTCTTCAGGAAAAACCGACGCAGATCGTCTACAAAGCCAATGAGCTGATCGATATCTCCGATGGTGCCGTGACCATGAAACTGGTCGGCAAGGCTCATCCGAGCCGTGCTATCGCGTTCCTCAACGAGATCTACCCGCCAGGCGCCGATACCGGTGAAGAGATGCTCACCCATGAGGGCGAGGAAACCGGGATTCTGCTCGAAGGTCGGCTGGAGTTGGTGGTCGGGCTCGAGACATTCGTGCTCGAGGCCGGTGACAGCTACTATTTCGAAAGCACCAAACCGCACCGTTTCCGAAATCCGTTCGATGCGCCAGCGCGACTAAT
The DNA here is from genome assembly GCF_018986375.1 of Pseudomonas sp. CVAP#3. NCBI lineage: Bacteria > Pseudomonadati > Pseudomonadota > Gammaproteobacteria > Pseudomonadales > Pseudomonadaceae > Pseudomonas > Pseudomonas sp. CVAP#3. Next base: position 88,792 of record NZ_JAHMSC010000016.1, on the reverse strand, counting down.
TAGCGCAGCCACACCGGCGAATTTCTAAGAAAACAGGCGTCCGGCAAGGTTTTGCGAGTCGCCCCATGCTGTATTTCGCCACGACTTAATACCCCTTGGACTTTAGGGTTGTTTCAGTGTGGCGGGCTAACCGCTATACTTGCGCCCGCCTGCGAAACCGTGGCCGTGGGCGTGACTAGCCACCATTGAGGGTGTACGCGTGAATCTAATTATGAAAATGCTGGCCGCACCAGCAACCGTATTGGCCCTTTGGGCAGTCAGCGCACAAGCGTCGACCACTGACGATATCGCCAAACGCCTTGAGCCCGTCGGCCAGGTCTGTGTACAAGGTCAGGAGTGCAAGGGGATGGAAGTCGCCGCTTCGGTAGGCGGCGGTGCAGCGAAAACTCCCGATGAAATCATTGCCAAACATTGCAATGCTTGCCACGGCACGGGTCTGCTGGGCGCACCGAAAATCGGTGATGCTGCAGACTGGAAAAAACGCGCCGACAAAGAAGGCGGCACTGCTGCTGGCCTGGCGAAAGTAGCGCTGACAGGTCTCAATGCGATGCCGCCAAAAGGCACCTGCAGCGACTGCGAAGTGAAAGACCTTGAAGGCGCCATCCAGAAGATGTCCGGCCTGAAATAAGCCCCGTCTTCAGCGAAAAAGCCGCTTGCGAGCGGCTTTTTTGTACCTGGGATTTGACCTTGAGACTGGTCATGACGATCAGGACGCGGCAAGCTCGGACCCACCTCAATTCAAGGACAGGTCAGGAGGGTCTGATGGTGCAGTCGGTATCAATCGAACAGGCAGTCGATGATGTGCTCGCACGTTTGCCTGCGCATATTCACCTCGGCCTGCCGCTGGGGCTGGGCAAACCCAACCGTTTCGTCAACGCGCTCTATCAGCGCATTGCCCAACTGCCCGAGCGGCAGTTGACGGTGTACACCGCGTTGAGTCTTGGACGTCCGGCATTGGGCGACGGTTTGCAGCGGCGCTTTCTGGAACCCTTCATCGAGCGAGTGTTTGGCGACTATCCCGAGCTGGATTTTCTTGCCGACCTGCACCGTGACAGCCTCCCGGCGAACATTCACATCGAGCAGTTCTTCATGCAGCCGGGCAGCTTGCTGCACAGCGCATCGGCGCAGCAGGACTACGTCAGCAGCAACTACAGCCACGCCGCTCGGGATATCAATGCGGCCGGGTTGAACCTGGTAGCGCAACTGGTGGCCCATGACTCGCAACAGCCGGATCGACTGAGCCTGAGCTGCAACCCGGACATCACCCTCGACCTGTTGCCAATGATCGCCAAGCGCCGCGCTGCCGGGGAAACCATCCTGCTGCTCGGCCAGGTCCATCGGGATCTGCCGTACATGCCGGGGGACTCGGAAGTCGACCGTGAGGCGTTCGATTTGCTGATCGACGAGGAGGAGGGCAGCACGCTGTTTTCCACACCAAACATGCCGGTGGGCGTTCAGGATCACTTCATCGGCCTGCATGCCAGCACCCTGGTGCGGGACGGCGGCACCCTGCAAATCGGAATTGGTGCCATGGGCGACGCACTGACTGCCGCGTTGCTGGCTCGGCAGGCAGATAACGACGGCTACCGTGCGCTGTTGACGGACCTTGATGCGCATTACTGGGCGCCACTGATTAGCCGTGAAGGCGGCGTGGAACCTTTCGCCAAGGGGCTTTATGGTTGCAGCGAGATGTTCGTCAACGGTCTGCTGGCGTTGTCCGACGCCGGAATCGTGCGGCGTAAGGTTTATCCGAGCGTTGCCCTGCAACAGCACGCCAATGCCGGGACCCTGGATGAGTCGGCTCAAGTGGGCGGCATCTCGATACATGGTGGTTTTTTCCTTGGGCCGCGTAGTTTCTATCAGCGGTTGCGGGATTTACCCCACAGCAAGCTCGCTGAATTCAACATGACTGCCATCAGTTACATCAACGAGCTGTACGGCCAGGAAGGGCTCAAGCGCTTGCAGCGCTTGGATGCGCGTTTCATCAACAGCGCGTTCACGATGACCTTGATGGGTGCAGGGGTCGCTGATCAGTTGGAAGACGGGCGGGTGCTCAGCGGTGTCGGTGGGCAATACAACTTCGTCGTCCAGGGCCATGCGCTGGAAGGTGCACGCTCGATTCTGATCCTGCGCAGCTGGCGTGAGTCGGGCGGTGAAGTGAGCTCGAACATGGTCTGGGCGTACGGCCACTGCACGATTCCACGGCACTTGCGCGACATTGTGATCACCGAGTACGGCATTGCCGATTTACGCGGCAAGACCGATGCGAAGGTGATCGAAGCGTTGCTCAACATCAGCGATTCACGCTTCCAGCCAGACTTGATCGAACAGGCGCAGAAGGCCGGCAAGCTGCCGAAGGATTTTCGCCTCGATCCGCGTTTCACCGACAACAGCCCACAGCGCTTGCAGGCGATTGCTGCACGGCACCCGCGGTTGTTTCCGGAGTATCCGTTGGGCAGTGATTTCAGCAGCGAGGAACGGGATTTGTTGCGGGCGCTGAACTGGCTCAAGAGCAAGTTCAAACTCACTGAGATTCTGGAGCTGGGCAAGGCTGCGCTGGATGCACCGGAGCCCTCGGAGTACCCGGTTCATCTGGAGCGGATGCAGCTGACGAAGCCGGAAGGCTTGAAAGAGGACTTGTATCAGCGGCTGTTGCTGGCAGGCCTGAAAGCTACCGCGCATTAACTGGTTGGACGCAACTGTGGCGAGGGGGCTTGCCCCCGCTCGGCTGCAAAGCAGTCGTAAAATCAGCAGTTGCGTTCTATCTGAACATGCGCGGTGGCTGGGTTTGGGGGCGCTTTGCACCCCAGCGGGGGCAAGCCCCCTCGCCACAAGAGCGTTTAGCGCTGACTTTTACTCGATAAAGGTCACGACGCCGTCGGCCAGGGATTTGACCCGGGCCAGGGATTCGACGCGGTAGCCTTGCGCGTCCAGCTCGGCGCGGCCGCCCTGGAACGACTTCTCGATCACGATACCCAGGCCTGCCACGGTGGCGCCGGCCTGTTTGATGATCGAGATCAGCGCCTGCGACGCCTTACCGTTGGCCAGGAAGTCGTCGATGATCAGCACGCGGTCACTGCTGGTCAGATGGCGTGGGGAGATAGCCACGGTGCTTTCGGTTTGCTTGGTGAACGAGTAAACGCTCGCCGACAGCAGGTTTTCAGTCAGGGTCAGGGACTGGTGCTTGCGGGCGAAGATCACCGGCACGCCGAGGTTCAGACCGGTCATGATCGCTGGAGCGATGCCCGATGCTTCGATGGTGACGATCTTGGTGATCCCCGAATCCTTGAACAGCGTGGCGAATTCGTCGCCGATCAGCTTCATCAATTGCGGGTCGATCTGGTGGTTCAGAAAGGCGTCGACTTTCAGGACCTGGTCGGAAAGCACGATGCCTTCTTCGCGAATTTTCTTGTGCAGTGCTTCCACAACAGCTTCCTCTGTTGGCGCTGCGGGCGCCGAAAGTAGATTAAAAAGTAGCCGATTCTAGCGTTTTAACATCGCGCGTATATCCGCCAATGCGCTATTGCCACGTACGGCTTTGACTTCGGTCGGGGTGTCGTCGTTGCCTTCCCACGCCAGATCGTCCGGCGGCAGTTCATCGAGGAAACGGCTCGGCGAGCAGTCGATGATTTCGCCGTACTGTTTGCGCTTGGCGGCAAAGGTAAACGCCAGGGTCTGGCGTGCGCGGGTAATCCCGACGTAGGCCAAACGGCGTTCTTCTTCGATGGTGTCGGCTTCGATGCTGGAGCGGTGCGGGAGGATTTCCTCTTCCATACCCATGATGAACACGTAGGGGAATTCCAGACCCTTGGAGGCGTGCAAGGTCATCATCTGCACGCCTTCGGCGCCGTCTTCCTCTTCCTGCTGACGTTCGAGCATGTCGCGCAAGACCAGCTTGCCGATCGCGTCTTCGACGGTCATTTCGCCGTCTTCATCTTTTTCCAGGGTGTTCTTCAGCGCCTCGATCAGGAACCAGACGTTACCCATGCGGTAGTCGGCGGCCTTGTCGCTGGAGCTGTTGGTGCGCAGCCAGTTCTCGTAGTCGATGTCCATGACCATGCTACGCAGGGCGGAGATCGGGTCTTCGCCGGCACACTGCTCGCGCACGCGGTCCATGAAGCGCTTGAAGCGTGCCAGACGATCGGTGAAGCGGCTGTCCAGATGTTCGCCCAGGCCGATTTCATCGGTCGCGGCATACATCGAGATCTTGCGTTCGGTCGCGTAGTTGCCGAGCTTCTCCAGCGTGGTCGAACCGATTTCCCGGCGTGGGACGTTGATCACCCGCAGGAAGGCGTTGTCGTCATCCGGGTTCACGATCAGGCGGAAGTAGGCCATCAGGTCTTTGACTTCCTGACGTCCGAAGAAGCTGTTGCCACCGGAAAGTCGATAAGGGACCTGGTGGTGTTGCAGCTTCAGCTCGATCAGCTTGGCCTGGTAGTTACCGCGGTAGAGGATTGCGAAATCGCTGTACGGGCGGTCGGTGCGCAGGTGCAGGCTGAGGATTTCCACGGCCACGCGCTCGGCTTCGGCGTCTTCGTTGCGGCAGCGGATCACCCGGATCTCGTCGCCATGGCCCATCTCGCTCCACAGCTGTTTTTCAAACTCGTGGGGGTTGTTCGAGATCAGCACGTTGGCGCAGCGCAGGATGCGGCTGGTGGAGCGGTAGTTTTGCTCCAGCATCACCACTTTCAAGGACGGATAGTCGTCCTTGAGCAGCATCAGGTTTTCTGGACGGGCACCACGCCAGGCGTAGATCGACTGGTCATCGTCGCCCACCACGGTGAACTGGTTTCGGGTACCGATCAGCAACTTCACCAGCAGGTACTGGCTGGCGTTGGTGTCCTGGTATTCGTCCACCAGCAGGTAGCGGACCTTGTTCTGCCACTTTTCGAGAATGTCGGCGTGTTCCTGGAACAGCTTTACCGGCAACAGGATCAGGTCGTCGAAATCTACTGCGTTGAACGCCTTGAGCGTGCGCTGATAGTGGGTGTAGACGATGGCAGCGGTCTGCTCCTTGGGGTTGCGGGCGTTCTCCAGGGCTTCGGGCGGCAGGATCAGGTCGTTCTTCCAGGCGCCGATCATGTTCTTGATCTCGTCGACGCCGTCGTCGCCCGAGTATTCCTTTTGCATGATGTCGGTCATCAGGGCTTTGACGTCGGTCTCGTCGAAAATCGAGAAACCGGGTTTGTAGCCCAGTCGCACATGCTCCTTGCGGATGATGTTCAGCCCAAGGTTGTGGAATGTGCACACCGTCAGACCGCGTCCTTCACCACCCTTGAGCAACGTGCCGACCCGCTCCTTCATCTCGCGCGCGGCCTTGTTGGTAAAGGTCATGGCGACGATGTACTGGGCACGAATGCCGCAGCTCTGGATCAGGTGGGCGATTTTGCGGGTGATAACACTGGTCTTGCCGGAGCCAGCACCGGCGAGCACCAAAAGTGGGCCGCCGACGTAGCTCACGGCTTCTTGCTGCCGGGGATTGAGTCGGGACATGACGGAAAAGGGAGTCGTTTGCGAAAAGGGCGGGCATTTTAACAGGATGCACAGATTCTGCTGCCTCTCTCCGACTTGTGACGTACCACGCTATCTAAATTTGCCGGTTTTGTTACTTTCCCGCAGGATGCGTGCTGAATTGGCGACTACTGATGTTCGATTCATCGCGGTACAACAGAGTGTTTGATAATCAATATCATTTGTTATTGTTTATCTGCGCGTCATAATGCCCGCCGCCAACATCTTTTGCAGAGTCTAGGGAGCTAGCTTGTCTACGCCTGTCGAACCCTTGCGTTTGCTGCTACTGGCCGAAGAGCCAGCGTGGGCAGCGTTGTTACGCGAGTGTCTGGCTCCTATGGGGAGCTCGGCTGTGTTGATCAGTGCACCGACCTGGGAGTCGGTGAGCAGTCTATTTGCTGACAACCGCAGTGCGGTCCTGTTGACCATTCCGGCGCTTCAACCGGAGCCGGGCCGTTGCAGCCTGCCGACGGTGCTGTTGCTCGAACATGAACCGTCCACCCCACCGGACGGTGTCAGCGACTGGCTGGTTCGCGATGCGCTGGATGTGGATACATTGCGCCGCTGCCTGCGCCATGTGCGTGAGCGCGGCGTGCTCGAAAACACCTTGCAGCGCCTCGCCGAGCAGGACCCGCTGACCGGGATTGCCAACCGCCAGGGTTTTCAGACCCTGCTGGCGGCGCGTCTGGCGGAGAACGACGGTCGTGGCCTCGCGCTGGGGCACCTCGACCTCGACAACTTTCGACACGCCAACGACGCCCTCGGCCACCAGGCCGGTGACCGGTTGATCCTGCAAGTGGTCTCGCGGCTAAAAAGTCAGCTTGAAGCCGGTGATCAACTGGCACGTCTGGGCAGCGACGAATTCGCCTTGCTCATCGATACCCGCCGCGCGCCGCAGCGCGCAGAGTGGATGGCCGAACGCATCACCGAAGTCATGGCCGAACCCTACTGGGTCGACGGCGAAAGCCTGTTGATCGGCTGCAGCCTGGGCATCGCCCACGCGCGCGCGCAGGCTGGCGCCGACCCGCTGATGTGGCACGCGCATATCGCCATGCAGCAGGCCAAAAGCACCCAAGGCTGCACCTTTCATATCTTCAATGAACGCATCAACCGCAACGCGCGCAGCCTCGCCGATCTTGAAAGCGAACTGCGCCGGGCCTTGCGGCGCGATGAGCTGGAACTGCATTACCAGCCGCGACTGAACCTCGACGACGGGCAAATTGTCGGCCTCGAGGCTCTGGTGCGCTGGCGTCATGGCGAGCGCGGGCTGCTACCGCCGAGCGAGTTCGTGCCGCTGGCCGAGCAGAGCGGTTTGATCGTGCCGTTGGGGTACTGGGTGATTTCCCGTGCCTTGCGCGACATGCAGGCGTTACGCGAACGCGGTCTGCCGCCGTTGCACATGGCGGTCAACCTGTCGTTCCGGCAGTTCCAGGACAGTCAGTTGCTGTCGACGTTGAGCCGGTTGATTGCCGAGCGCGGTGTTGAAGCGCAGTGGCTGGAATTCGAGCTGACGGAAACTGCAGTGATGCGCCGCAGCGATCTGGTCAAACAGACCATGGACGCTTTGGGGCGTCTGGGCGTGCGTTTCTCCCTGGACGATTTCGGCACCGGTTTTTCGTCATTCGTGCACCTCAACAGCCTGCCGATTGCCTTGCTGAAAATCGACAAAAGCTTTGTCGGTGGCATGGAGACGCGTGAGGAAAATCGCAAGCTGGTCCACGCGATGATCAACCTCGCCCACAACCTCAACCTGGAAGTGGTCGCCGAGGGCGTTGAAACGCCTGAACAACTTGAGCTGCTGCGTGATTTTGGTTGTGATCAGGTGCAGGGTTACCTGATCAGCAAACCGTTGCCGCTGGTGGAGCTGGTTGAGTATCTGACGTTTGGTTCCAGCCAACAGGCGATTGTTGCGGCCATTTAAAAGATCGCAGCCTGCGGCAGCTCCTACGTAGGAGCTGCCGCAGGCTGCGATCTCTTGATCTTATTCCGGCTGAGCCACCTGAAAACCCGGCTGTGACGACGGTTCACGCCGGATCATCCGCTTCATCTTCCATTCGAACGCCAGCGTCAGGCTTACGGCCGAGCACGCCAGCCCCAGCGCCAGCCCCCACCAGACCCCCGTCGGCCCCCAATGAAGGTGGAAAGCCATCAACCACGCAGCCGGAGCGCCGATCAGCCAATAGCAGGCAAGTCCGACTAGAAATGTAGTCTTGGCGTCCTTCAGACCGCGAATACAGCCCATGGCGATGGTTTGCGTGCCGTCGAAAAACTCGAACCACGCCGCCACCATCAACAGACTCACCGCAAGATTGATCACTTCGCGAAACGCCGGGTCGTTATGGTCCAGGAACAGCCCCACCAGTTGGTTCGGCAACAGCCAGAAGACCATGGCAAACCCGAGCATTGCCGCGCCACCAACGGCAATCCCGACGCGCCCGGCCAAGCGCGCATCGAGCAATTGCCCGGCGCCGTAATGCTGGCCGATGCGCATGGTGATCGCATACGAAAGCCCTGCCGGAATCATGAACGCCACCGAGACGATTTGCAGGGCGATCTGATGCGCCGCCAATTGCGTGCTGCCCATGGTGCCCATGCACAACGCGGCAAACGCAAACAGACCGACCTCTACCGCGTAGGTGCCGCCAATCGGCAGGCCGAGACGCCATAGCTCGCGCAGGTACTGGCGATTGGGCCGTGACAGGCCCTTGCGCAGTGGGTACGCGTCGTAAGCCGGGTGCTGGCGAATATGCCAGGCCAGACCCAGCGCCATGCAGTTGGCGACGATGGCGGTGACCAGGCCGATCCCCATCAAACCCATTTTCGGCAGGCCGAACATGCCGGTGATCAGCGCATAGTTGAGCAGGAAGTTGGCCACGGTCCCGACGAGGCTGATGACCATCACCGGTGTTGTCCGGCCAATGGCGCTGGTAAAACCGCGCAGGGCCATGAAGCTCAGGTAGCCGGGCAGGGCGAACGGCAGAATCAACAGGAACTGGCCGGCCGCGTGCACGTTGCTTTCGGTCTGGCCGAACAGCAACAGCACCGGTTTGAGGTTCCACAGCAGCAGACCCGCCACCAGCGCCATCAACCACGCCAGCCAAAGCCCGGCCTGGGTCAGCCGCGTGGCGCCTTCAATGTCGCCGGCACCCTGCCGGATCGCCACCAGCGTGCCGACCGCCGCGATCACGCCGATACAGAAAATCGACACGAACGAATAGCTCGCCGCGCCCAGGCCGCCACCGGCCAAGGCCTCCGGGCTGAGCCGGGCCATCATCAAGGTATCGGTGAGGATCATCAGCATGTGCGCCAACTGCGAGGCAATCAACGGCCCCGCCAGCCGCAGGATGGCCCAGAGTTCGGTACGTGCTGGATGCTGCATGATCATCACGCTCGTTTAGTCAGAAAAATCGGGAAGGGTTGATTCTCGGCGCTCGCAAGCGTTTGCACAAAGGGATAAAAACGATTGCTCGCATGACTAAAACTCATGCCTGAGAGTTTCTGATAAGGTTTCGGGGTCGCGCTATAGGAGCTTTCCTGATGTCTCGTCGTCTTCCTCCGTTATATGCCCTTCGCGCTTTCGAAGCCGCGGCGCGGCACAGTTCGTTTACCCGTGCAGCAGAAGAACTGTCGATCACTCAAAGCGCCGTCAGCCGACATGTGCGTACGCTGGAGGAGCATTTTGCCTGTCGGCTGTTTCAGCGCAGCGGGCGCAATTTACAGCTGACCGAGGCCGCGCGTTTACTGCTGCCGGGCGTGCGTGAAGGTTTTGGCGCACTGGAACGGGCCTGCAATACCTTGCGCGCCGAAGATGACGTCTTGCGCATGAAAGCCCCTTCGACCCTGACCATGCGCTGGCTGCTGGCGCGACTCAGTCGCTTTCGGCATTTGCAACCGGGCAACGAGGTGCAACTGACCAGCGCCTGGATGGACGTCGACTCGGTGGACTTCAATCACGAACCGTTCGATTGTGCGGTGTTGTTGAGCAACGGGCATTTTCCACCGGACTGGGAGGCCAGTTACCTGTTCCCTGAACTGCTGATCCCGGTCGGCTCACCGAATCTGTTGAATGATCAACCATGGGATGTCGAGCGGCTGGCCAGCACTGAACTGCTTCACCCGACTCCCGATCGTCGTGACTGGCGCAGTTGGCTGGAACGCATGGGGCTGTCAGAGCAGGTGTCGCTCAAGGGCGGGCAGGTGTTCGACACGCTGGAGTTGGGGATGATCGCTGCCGCCCGGGGTTATGGGGTGTCGATGGGCGACTTGCTGATGGTTGCCGAAGATGTGGCTCAGGGACGTTTGAGTTTACCGTGGCCGACCGCCGTCGCCAGCGGTCTGAATTATTACCTGGTCTGGCCGAAAACCCGCCCTGGCGGTGAACGTTTGCGCCGTCTCAGCGACTTCCTCCAGGGCGAGGTGCAGGCCATGGAATTGCCGGATGTCGAGCGCCTCGGCTGAATCGATGTAGCCGCCGCCATGGCAGCCTTGAGCGATATCCTTGTGAATCGCTCAAGTATTCATCCACGCCGCCGAATCCCTGAAAGTGGGACCTTCGTTCTGAAAGGTTTCGCGCTTCCCCTATTACTGGATATTTTGCCGAGCCACGCGACGCGATCAGGATGATCCGGCTCCTCGGCCAGGAGCTGTCATGTCTCAACCTCGTGCCCGGATCGCCTCACAATTGGGGCTTGCCCTTGCCGTCATCCTGGCGGTCGTCATCAGTGGCAGCACGGTGTTCGCCCTGCGCTCGCTGGATTCTGCCAACCTCGACACGCGTGAAGAGCATCTGGCCAGTGAGGCGCGGTTGCTGGCCGACCAGTTGAGCACTTTCCACGGCACCCTGCGCGAAAGCACCCAGCGCCTGAGCGGGTTGTTTGAAAAGCGTTTCAGCAGCGGTTTGAGCGTGCACCCGGAGCAGCCGGTGACGGTGGCGGGCGTGCAGACTCCGGGCCTGCATCTGGGCAACGAAGTGTTGAACAACAACTTCGACAAGGTCGATGAGTTCAAGCAAATGACGGCCGGCGTGGCGACGTTGTTCGTGCGCAGTGGCGAGGACTTCATTCGGGTCAGCACCTCGTTGAGCAAGCAGGACGGCACCCGCGCCATCGGCACGCTGCTCGACCATGCGCACCCGGCCTATCAGCGGCTGATGGCGGGGCAGAGCTATGTCGGCCGGGCGTTGCTGTTCGATCGTTCCTACATGACGCAGTACACCCCGGTACGCGACAGCAGCGGTAAGGTGATTGCGGTGTTGTTTGTCGGTTTCGATTACACCGACGCGCAGAGCGCGCAGTTCGATAACCTCAAACGCTTCCGCATCGGCCAGAGCGGTTCGCTGGCGCTGCTCGATGAGCAAAACAAATGGCTGGTGCCGCCGGCCGGCGTGCAGGCGCTGGATCAGGCGACTTCGACCATCGCCGGTTTGGCCAGGGCGCCGGGGCAGGGCGCATTCTGGAGCGACAAGTCCGAAGACTTCTACAGCGTTGCCGTGCCATTCGAGGGCGGGCCATGGTCAGTAGTGGCGAGCATGCCGAAAAGCGAAATCCGCGCAGTGACCTGGAGCATCGGTATCCGCCTGGCCATTGGCAGCCTGCTGGCGATGCTGCTGGCGGTGGGCGCGGCAGTCTGGCTGTTGCGCAGCAAACTGGCACCGTTGGGTGATCTGGTGCGGCAGGCCGAAGCCTTGGGCGCGGGTGATCTGAGCGTGCGTTTGAACGTGTCGAGCCAGGATGAAATCGGTCAACTGGCGCGCAGCTTCAATCAGATGAGCCAGGCTCTATCGACCATGGTCGAGCACATCCGCAAGGCCTCGGAAGAGGTCAACAGTCGCGCCCAAGCATTGTCCGGGTTGTCCGGTGGTGCGTATGAAGGGATGGAGCAGCAGTCCGGAGAAATCACCAGCATGGCCGGTGCCGTGGAGGAGTTCAGTGCCACCTCGCTGAACATTGCGGACAACATGGGCAACACCGAGCGTCTGGCCCAGGAAAACGCACAACAGACGCGGATCGGTCGTACCTCGATGGAAGAAGCCTCTTCGTCCCTTGAGCAGATTGCTAGTGCTCTCAATAGCACGGCGACGGTGATCAACACCCTGGGTCAGCGCTCCCAGGAAATCGGCGGCATTGTCGGGGTGATTACCGCGATTGCCGATCAAACGAACTTGTTGGCGCTGAACGCTGCCATCGAAGCCGCGCGTGCGGGCGAACAGGGCCGTGGTTTTGCGGTGGTGGCAGACGAAGTGCGCAACCTGGCCTCGCGCACTCGCGAAGCGACTGACGAGATTTCCGGGATGATCCAAAGCATCCAGCAGGAAACCGGTAACGCCATCAGCACCATGGAGCAAGGCAAGCTGCTGATGCACGAAGGCCTGTCGCGCAACGCCAATGTCGCGTCGGCGCTGGCGCTGATCGACGAACAAAGCCGCTCGGCCGGCCAGCAATTCGCTGCGATCACCACCGCCACCCAAGAGCAGAGCAGCACCGCGACCTTGCTCAGCAGTAACCTGCAAAGCATCGCCATGGCCAACAGCGAGCAGCGTGAAGTGGTGTCGAACCTGGCAATCACTGCCAAGGAACTGGAAAACCTGGCGGCGGAGTTGCGGCATGAGGTTGATCGTTTTCGCTGAGGTCACCTCTGGAGTCGCCATCGCTGGCAAGCCTGTTGTTGGCGATTGAACCCGTCGACTGAGTTTTGCTGGAGTTATGCCGTTTTTAAGCTTGCTGAAACGTTTCATCAGCGCTATAAAATTCGCACAACTCCAAGAAAGGCTTTCCCCATGACCCCGCTCAAACTACTCGTCACCCTCGGCGCAATGACCGCTGCGTCCCACGTCATGGCCTGGGATTACGTGCTGCTCGACACCGATAAGGCTGCCCAGAACCAGCAAATCACCAGCCAGCAGCTCGGTGTGAAAACCGACAAACCGTTTTCCGTGACCCTGCGCACCCTGCACGGCGGTCGGCAGGAGGGCGTCAGCATCGTCGACATTGATAACGGCACGATGAAACTCTCGGTGGTGCCGACCCGCGGGATGAACGTCCTGCAGGCGTCGGTAGGTAATGTGCGTATGGGCTGGGATTCACCGGTCAAGGACGTGGTCAATCCGTCCTTTATCGAACTCAACGGGCGCGGCGGGCTGGGCTGGCTCGAAGGCTTCAACGAATTGGTCGCCCGCTGCGGCTACGAATGGGTCGGTCACCCCGGTATGGACAAAGGCGAACTGCTGACCCTTCATGGTCGCGCCGCCAACATTCCAGCCAGCAAAGTCACGCTGCACATCGATGAAAAACCGCCTTACGCCATCAGCCTGCGCGGAGAGTTGAAAGAGCAAGCGTTCAAGAAAGTCGACTTCTCGGTGATGACTGAACTGGTCACCGAACCCGGCAGTGTGCGCTTCGCCCTCAACGACACCCTGACCAACAACGGCGACTATCCGAAGGAATACCAGGCGCTCTACCACAGCAACTTCAGCACCCCATTCCTGGAGCAAGGCGCTCGCTTCGCTGCGCCGGTGAAACAGGTGTCACCGTTCAACGACAAGGCCAAGGGGGATTTGCCCGACTGGCAAACCTACCGCGCGCCGACCAAGGACTACGACGAAACCGTCTACAACGTCGTGCCGTATGCCGATGCCAAGGGCGACACGCTGACCGTGCTGCATAACAAGGCGGGCAGTCTCGGGGTGTCGGTTGGCTTCAATACCAAGCAATTGCCGGTGTTCTCCCTGTGGAAAAACACCGATACCCAAGGCCAGGGCTATGTCACGGGGCTGGAGCCGGGGACGAGTTTTTCCTACAACCGCCGGTATCAGCGGCCTCTGAACCTGGTGCCGACGATTGCAGCCAAGGAGCAGAAGCAGTTTCAGATCAGTTACAGCTTGCTGGCGGATAAAGCGGCTGTGGATAAAGCGTTGGCGCAGGTGAGTGAGATTCAGGGTGGGCGGGAGACTGAGGTAAGGCAAACACCGTTAGTGGATCTCACCAAGGAATAACCTCGACTAGTGCGTGGTCGGTCGATACTGCAACGCCTCGGCCAGATGCTCGCGTGTGATGCCATCGACTTGTTCAAGGTCCGCCAGGGTGCGCGCCACCTTGAGCAGTCGGTGTGCCGCTCGTAGCGACAAGGTCAATCGTTCGCACGCGGTTTCCAACCAGGTTTCGTCGGCTGTGGATAACGTGCAGTGTCGGCGCAGGCCCGGCAAATCTAGGAAGGCATTGGCGCAGCCCTGGCGTTTGTGCTGCCGCTCCCTTGCGTCCGCGACCCGGGCGGCGGCGGTTACGGTGTCATCGCCGGGTTTTAACGCGGGATTCAACGCCGTGACTTCGCGGGCAACTGTCAGGTGCAGATCAATTCGATCCAGCAGCGGTCCCGACAGCTTATTCCGATAACGCTGGATCTGGTCCGGAGAACAACAGCAGCGTCCGCTCGGCTCGCCAAGATATCCACAGGGGCACGGATTCATGGCGGCCACCAGTTGAAAGCGCGCGGGAAAACGTACGCGGTCACGGGCTCGGGAAATCACGATGCAGCCCGACTCCAGCGGTTCTCTCAGCACCTCCAGCACCTTGCGATCAAACTCCGGCAGCTCATCGAGGAACAGGACGCCATGGTGGGCGAGGGTGATTTCACCGGGCTGTGGTTTCGAGCCACCGCCCACCAGTGCCGGGCCGGACGCCGAATGGTGCGGCTGGCGGAACGGTCGTTGAGGCCAATGGCTCAACGGCACACAACTGGTGACCGATTGAATCGCCGCGACTTCCAGCGCTTCGCTCTCGGCCAGTGGCGGCAGCAGCCCAGGCAAACGACTCGCCAGTAGAGTTTTCCCCGTCCCCGGCGGCCCGCTGAACAGCAGGTTATGAGCCCCCGCAGCAGCAATCAGCAATGCACGCTTGGCCGCAATCTGGCCCTGCACTTCATTTAAATCGGGGTAGGGTTTGCTGGCGTAGAGCAAACCATTGGAAACATACGGTTCTACGGGCGTGTGGCCATTGAAGTGCGCGACCGCCTCCAGCAGATGATCCACTGCAATCACTTTCAGTCCTGACGCCAGGCACGCTTCCTCGGCATTTGCCCGCGGCACCATCAGCGATCGTCCGGCCTTGCGCGCCGCCAGTGCCGCCGGCAACACACCACGAACCGCCCGCACCGCGCCTGACAGCGCCAGCTCTCCCAGACACTCCACATCATCCAGCGTCAGAGTCGGCACCTGCACGCTGGCAGCCAGAATCCCAAGGGCGATCGCCAGATCGAATCGCCCGCCGTCCTTCGGTAAATCGGCTGGGGCGAGATTCAAGGTGATGCGCCGCGCCGGGAATTGCAGCCCGGAATTGATGATCGCACTGCGCACCCGGTCCTTGCTTTCTTTCACCGCTGCTTCCGGCAAACCCACCATCGTCAGCGACGGCAAGCCGTTGGCCAAATGGACTTCTACGGTGACGGCGGGCGCTTCCACACCGACCTGGGCGCGGCTGTGGACGATGGCCAGAGACATGATCATTCCTTGAGCTTGCGAGAACCGCTTCCTGCGGTTTTTTTGAAGGGTAGTTGTGGCGTAGTGGTTTAGCGCGGCGGCTGAGGAGCGAAAGCATCGCAGGATGTTGCGGGTGTCGGTGTATAGATTTCGAGAGCGAAAAAACCCGCCGTTCAGGCGGTTCTTTGGACGGAGGATTCAGGCTCGTATACCTGCAAGCAGGCCAGTAGGCTCCAGCTCTTTGCCATGAGCTGCCGCTACTTTCAGAAAGTGGCGCTGACTGGCAGAAACGTTGCCAGCTAAGCGGAGTGCCTCGGCATGATATTCGGCAACCATTAATGGCTTGGCCTTTTGTTTTTTGTGTTTCATAGACACCTCATGTGTCTCGATGCTTTGATTGATCTTATTGACCGTCCAGTGAAAAGACAAGACGGTTGGTTTTGTCAAAATCGAATCCGAGTTTTTTATAATAAGGAATGACGCCGGGGGCAGGCTCTTGTACTTCGATCTCACAGCACCCCAGCATCCGCGCGTAAAACTCTGTCACAAGTAGTGCCATCGGGGCGACCCATCCGCGAAGAGGGTGTGTATCACTTGTTCGCCCCTGCAAAAGGACAATCTTTATGCAGATGGTGCTTTTTCTTGGAGTCGCATAGCACAATCCGCATAGCTCTCCTTCATACCAAATAGCGAGATCCAGGCCTTTGGCATCTTTGCGCTTCCAGTCTGGGATGTTATCCCATGGGTACAGGACTGTTTCTCCCCACAGATGATATGCATCGATCGACTCCGGGGTGATTGGGTCAAACTTCAACGCTGACGCGTTGATTCCTGCGGCCTGAGCGTCCTTGTCATTCGACAAGGTCTTATATGCAAGCTTTCGAGCATCGGACTTGAACGTCTGGTTACGGAGCTCGGTGCCTTTTCCTTTTCGTCTCATTACTAGTGTTCTGTCGGGATCGAAGCGAAGAAGCGTAATGGACTGGAGTGGAGCTAATAAATCAGGCACGGGATCTGGTTTTTGTAGGGCCTGGCCTAGATAGATGAAGGACTTCGGTGAAAGAGCTCGGATGCTCTTGCGTGATCGAGGGTGCTGCTTATGATCAGTGCTGATCGAAAGCTCAGGAGCTGAAATGAATAGTATTGGAATGCGCCCCGTGCACCCCGGAGAAATCCTCAACGAGGAGTTTCTTGAGCCACTGGGCATTTCGGCAGTGGGTCTGGCTAGCTGGTTGAATGAGCCTGTGGGTGTAATAACAGGCCTCGTGATGCAGAACACGGGTATCAGCCCTGACCTTGCAAAGAAGCTTTCCATCCACCTGAAAACCACGCCCGGGTTCTGGTCGAACCTGCAATCGACTTACGATCTGAGTCAGGCTGAAGCCGAGCGTAGTTGCGACTCTGGTCATTAAAGCGACTGAAGCACCCGTGAAGCGCGTTTCCACCAAGGTGCATTGATTGCTCTTCTTGGCTTTTCCCCCTCAGGCAACAAGTACGGAACATCTTGCAGCCGGATCCATGGCTGGTTGTTCCAGTGCAGCAAGCTCAGCGACATTTCCGGCCAGTTCAGCAGGCTCAGTATCGGGCGTTCGGTGGTGGCGGGTTGTTGGGCGTCTCTAAGGGCTGGAACCACGTCGTGGGTCAGCCATTCGCGCAGGCCCCGGTATTCGGGGCAGTAGTGATAAACCAGCAGCGCGTAAACGCCTGATTCGCTGATCAGCAGCGTATGTTCAATGCTGCCGTGGATGTGCAGTGTCACGGTTTGGTATTGATCAGGATCGAGTTTGCGTAGCGCGCGTTCGTCGAGGAACAGCCGAAGCAATCGACCGAGGTCGCGGGCACTGAACCAAGGCTGGTTTTCCAGTAGCAGGGCGTGGAGGTGGAGTTTGTGGCGGGTGAAGACGTGAGGGATCAGATAATTTTCATCCATGGTGCAGTACCCAAGTTCGCTTGAGGGAAACTGCCACTGATCGTCGCCAAACAATAAGGGTGGCAGCTGTGCGCGGGTTGGCGAACCGGTGCAAGCGAATACCGGCAGACCCGAAGATCTCCCACACACAGCCGCCATAATTTGAGTCGGGAAAGAAATGCCCGATATCAGATGTGGTCGCGGTGCATCGCAAGCTTTCCGGGTCGCCAAACCCAGTGCTGAACATTCAGCTGAGTTGAGCTTAGGAACCGGGGCTGTGCGGCGCAATCGGAAAGCAGTGGTGTTTTTGTAGGACTCAGCCTGGAAGTACAGCTGAATCCTGAATTGCTGGAAGGTCGTTCCGACCTTATCGCGGGCAAGCCACGCTCCCACAGGGGATTTGTGGGGTCATTCAGTCGGTGGATTCAGTTTTGCTTCCAGCTCGGCGACTTTTGCCTCAAGGCTTTCAAGGCGTGCCCGGGTGCGTGCCAGGACGACCATCTGACTGTCGAATTCTTCCCGGCTCACTAGATCAAGCTTGCTGAAGCCGCTTTGCAGCAGGGCTTTGAACTGGCTTTCGATTTCGCTTTTTGGCAGCGGGGTTTCGCCGCTGAACAGGCGGGAGGCGGTGCCGCTCAGGGCATCGAGGAAGTCTTTGGGTGCGAGCATGGGAAATGTCCTGGAAACAATGGCCGGCAGTGTATCACGCAGTGTCTATAGTCATTGGCGCGGGCACGAATGCACGCTTTTCGCGCATGTTGCCGGGCGTTCGCGCACTGTTGTTGTGCGTATCGCCGGCGGTGATGGGGCATTGGTGTCTGTGGCAGCGGCCAAGGGATTGAAATCAGTGGTTTTTCACGAGATGGCAAGCTTTCTGCTTAGTCCCAAGTGACCTATGCACTGATGCAGTCGCTGTGACGAATGCAGTGCGGCAGGCGGAGCGGGGAGTTTCGTCAGGAACGGTTAACTGGCGTCGGTCGGGCGAGTAGGGCCGACGATGCGTTACAAAGCCAGGCACTGCGCTTAGACTTGAGTCGGGTTTGTTTTCCTGGGGCAAGTCCACCAATTCGGGAGAGAGTTTTCATGAAGCTAGTCACTGCCATCATCAAGCCGTTCAAACTGGACGACGTACGCGAGTCGTTGTCCGAGATCGGCGTGCAGGGCATTACCGTCACTGAGGTCAAAGGCTTCGGTCGGCAGAAGGGTCACACCGAGCTGTATCGCGGGGCGGAATACGTAGTCGATTTCCTGCCCAAGGTGAAGATCGATGTCGCCATTGACGACAAGGATCTGGACCGGGTTATCGAGGCGATAACCAAGGCGGCCAACACCGGCAAGATTGGTGACGGCAAGATTTTCGTGGTCAATCTGGAACAGGCTATTCGCATCCGTACCGGCGAAACCGATACCGACGCAATCTAAGCCGCCAAACCCAACGCCCCAGGAGAAAACAAAATGACTCTGCGTAAATTCGCAGGGCTAGGAGCCCTGTTGTCCATCGTAATGCCCGGCCTGGCCATGGCGGCAGATCCGGTGGCTCCTCCAGTCCTCAATTCCGGCGATACCGCCTGGATGTTGACCTCTACTGCCCTCGTGCTGTTCATGACCATTCCAGGCCTCGCGCTGTTCTACGGCGGCATGGTTCGTTCCAAAAACGTTCTCTCATTGATGATGCAGTGCTTCGCCATTACCGGCCTGGTCACCATCCTGTGGTTCCTCTATGGCTACAGCATGGCGTTTGACACCACGGGTATGGAAGCCAACGTCGTCAACCTCAATTCCTTTGTCGGCAGCTTCGCCAAGGCTTTCCTTGCCGGCATCACGCCCGCCAGTATTACCGGCCCTACGGCGCTGTTTCCCGAGGCGGTGTTTGTCACCTATCAGATGACCTTCGCCATCATCACCCCGGCGCTGATCGTCGGTGCTTTCGCCGAGCGGATGAAGTTCTCCGCGATGCTGGTGTTCATGGGCCTCTGGTTCACCGTGGTTTACGCGCCGATCGCGCACATGGTCTGGAGCGGTCCGGGCTCGCTGTTGGGCGACTGGGGCGTGCTCGACTTCGCGGGCGGCACCGTGGTCCACATCAACGCCGGTGTTGCAGGTCTGGTGGCGTGCCTGGTACTGGGCAAGCGCAAAGGCTTCCCGACCACTCCGATGGCTCCGCACAACCTCGGTTACACCCTGATGGGCGCCGCGATGTTGTGGGTGGGCTGGTTCGGTTTCAACGCAGGTTCCGCCGCAGCGGCCAACGGCACTGCCGGTATGGCCATGCTGGTAACTCAGATTGCTACCGCCGCAGCGGCCCTGGGCTGGATGTTCGCCGAGTGGCTGACCCACGGCAAACCTAGCGCACTGGGTATCGCTTCGGGCGTGGTTGCCGGTCTGGTTGCGATCACTCCGGCTGCGGGTACCGTTGGCCCGATGGGCTCGATGATCATCGGTCTGGCAGCGGGCGTGGTGTGCTTCTTCTGCGCCACGACCCTGAAACGCAAACTGGGTTACGACGATTCCCTCGACGCCTTCGGCGTGCATGGCATCGGCGGTATTCTCGGTGCGATCCTCACGGGTGTATTCGCAGCTCCGTCACTGGGTGGCTTCGGCACCGTGACCGACATCGCGGCACAAGTCTGGATTCAGTGCAAAGGCGTGGGCTTTACGGTGATCTACACCGCAATCGCCACGTTCATCATCCTCAAGGTGCTCGACGCCGTCATGGGGCTGCGCATTACCGAGGAAGAAGAGTCGGTGGGCATCGATCTGGCGCTTCACAACGAGCGCGGCTACAACATGTAAGCAAGCGCATAAAAATTTGCCCGGCTTGCCGGGCATTTTTTTGTCTGGATTTTGTCTCTGAAAGTACGGCTGAAAGGTTTTTTCGCACACGTTTAGTGGTGTTTGTGACGAGTGTTTTTCCGCGGCCAATGGCTTACATGATTGAAGGAATATTAGGGCCTTTGTTTTTTCCCAGAGCGCGCTAGAATGCGCCCCGAACGTGCGGAGAACTGTATGTGGCAACAGACTCTGATAACCCTGCGGGAACGGCCCCGGGGCTTTCATCTGGTAACGGACGAGTTACTCGCCGGCCTGCCTGAACTCCAGGCATGTCGGGTCGGTCTGTTGCATTTGTGGCTGCACACCTCGGCGTCGTTGACCATCAACGAGAACGCCGATCCGGCGGTACGTCGCGACTTCGAACGGTTTTTCAATCGGCTGATCCCACAAGGAACAGCCGGCTATGAGCATAACGACGAAGGCCTGGACGACCTCCCGGCGCACTTCAAGGCCAGTTTGCTAGGCTGTCAGTTGAGTTTGCCGATAAGGGCGGGCCGATTGGCGTTAGGTAGCTGGCAAGGTGTTTATCTGGGTGAGCACCGCGATCATGGCGGTGCTCGCAAAGTCCTCGCCACCGTGCACGGTGAAGAGGCATAAACCGCTGGTTACCAGTGGATGTTGATTTTTTTCCGGCGGTCGTCGACAGACGACAAAGCTGGGCTATAACTAATCTGCTTTTCGCAAGTCATGAGGTAGAACATGAGCGACGATGATCTGGAAAACGACGACCTCGAAGTAGGCGACGAAGACGAGACCGAAGAAGGCCTGGAAGCAGCGGCGGAAGACGTTGCTGACGACGATGGCGGTGATGACACGCCGGTCCCGACCGCCAAAGGCAAGGCCAAGGCTGCGGTGTCGGTAGACGAGTTGCCGAGTGTCGAGGCCAAGAACAAAGAGCGTGATGCTCTGGCGCGCGCGATGGAAGAGTTCCTTGCCAAAGGCGGCAAGGTTCAGGAAGTCGAGGCCAACGTAGTGGCGGATCCGCCAAAGAAGCCTGATAACAAGTACGGCAGCCGGCCTATCTAAGCGCCTGCTACGTGCTTGCTGAAAAAGCCCGCCGTCGCTGCGGGCTTTTTCATGGGTGAAGCAATAGAGGCCGAAAAGCATCGCGGGCAAGCCTTGCTCCTACAGGCTTGCGTCGTTCGAGCAGGTGACGATAATCCCGTAGGAGCAAGGCTTGCCCGCGATGACAATCTTGAGGACGCTACGAAATCGAGTTCCACCGCGCCAACAACGCTGGCAACTCGGTCAAGCTGCGAATCTCGGCATCCGGCGCCTTGTCGGCTTCCCAGGCTTTACCGGCCGGGTTGAACCAGATCGCCCGCAACCCTGCCTGCTGAGCGCCGGCAATGTCATCGCCGGGATGATCGCCGATATGCACGGCGGCCTCAGCTGTTACATCGCCGCGTTTCAAGGCTTCGTGGAACAGCCGGGCATCGGGTTTGGCGATGCCGATATCCTCTGCGCACAAGATGAACTTGAAGTAATCCGCCAGCCCTAGGCGGCGCACATCCGCATTGCCGTTGGTGACCACGCCCAAGGTGTAGTGATTGGCCAGAATCTCCAGTGTCGGTTGCACCTCGGGGAAGATTTCCAACTGATGCCGTGCATGCAAAAACACTTCAAAGCCCTGATCGGCCAGCTCGCAGGCCTGCTCATGGGCGTAACCGGCTTCTTCCAGTGCGTGAAACAGCACCCGGCGGCGCAGGGCGCTGATGCGGTGCTTGAGGCTTGGTTCGTGGCTCAATACCCGCTCACGAATCGCCCACAAATGATCGACCGGCAAGGCACCTAGGTTCGGCGTGTGCTCGGCCAACCACTGGCGCAGCACTGCTTCAGCGCTGTCGATCACCGGGGCGGTGTCCCACAGGGTGTCGTCGAGGTCGAAGGTGATCAGTTGGATTGTCATTGCTCATCGCCTTTGATGCGTTTGGCCCGTGGATGGGCGCTGTCGTAGACCGAGGCCAGGTGCTGGAAGTCCAGGTGGGTGTAGATCTGCGTGGTTTTGATGTCCGCGTGGCCGAGCAATTCCTGTACCGCACGCAAGTCTTGCGAGGACTCCAGCAAGTGGCTGGCGAAGGAGTGTCGCAACATGTGCGGGTGCAGGTTTTGCCCCAGTTCGCGCTCGCCGACGGCTTTGACCCGCGCCTGAACCGCTCGTGAGCCGAGGCGCCGGCCTTTCTGGCTGACGAATACCGCATCGTCCACCGGGTTCGCCATGGCGCGCAGCGGCAACCACAGTTCCAGGGCTTCGCGGGCCTTCTTGCCGACGGGCAGCACTCGGGTCTTGCTGCCCTTGCCGAGTACTTGCACCAGACCGTCTGCCAGGTCCAACTGTTCAAGGTTGAGTCCGGTCAGCTCCGACAGGCGTAAACCGGACGAGTAAAACAGCTCAAGAATCGCCTGGTCGCGGCGCGCCATGAAGTCGTCTTCCACGGCGCCATCGAGCAGTTGCAGCGCCCGGTCGGTGTCGAGGGTTTTCGGTAGGCGGCGCTCGCCCTTGGGAGGCGCCAGGCCGTTGGCCGGGTCGTGGTCGCAGAGGCCTTCGCGGTTCAGGTAGTGATAGAGCCCGCGTACCGCCGACAGCAGCCGCGCCAGGCTGCGCGAGGATTGTCCTTGCGAGTGCAGGCGAGCGATCAGGCTGCGCAGGCGCTGGATGTCCAGCGCGGTCCAGCTGCCGATGTTCTGTTTTTTGCAGTGCTCCAGGACCTTGTTCAGGTCGCGCCGATAGGCTTCCAGCGTGTGAGACGACACCTGACGCTCACTGCGCAGGTGCTCGCAGTAGGCGTCCAGTTGTCGTTCCATGGTCAGCGTACCGAGCGTAGCGAAGTGTTGACCCGAGGCAGTACGCGGCCCATGACTTCAGCGATGTAGCTGAGGAATAACGTGCCCACCGAGCTTTTGTAATGCTGCGGATCGCGACTGGCGATCGCCAGGACACCGTGCAGGCCTTGATGGCTGATGGTGACCACCGCCGTAGAACCGATCTGCTTGCGCTGTTCTTCGCCAAACAGGAAGTCCAGCTCGTGTTCGCGCAGGCTGCCGCTGACGGTTTTGCCTTCCGACAACAAGCCGCCGATGGCCTTTTGCGCGTCGGCACTGGTCACCCAGCGGCCGACCGGCAAGGGCTCGTCGCTGAACAGGATCAGGCTGACAAAGGGCACCTGGAAATCCTGGCGCAGGCTGTCTTCGACGCTGATGACCACGTCGTCCAGGCTGCTGGCGTCCATCAGGGCGAGCGTCAGTCGGCGGGTTTTGTCGAACAGCCGGTCGTTGTCGCGGGCGACGTCCATCAGTTGCGAGAGGCGATGGCGCATCTCGATGTTGCGTTCGCGCAGAATTTTCATCTGGCGTTCGACCAACGAGATGGTGTCGCCGCGCTGGTGCGGAATGCGCAGCGCCGGCAGCAGTTCTTCGTGCTCGACGAAGAAATCCGGATGAGCCTCCAGGTACGCGGCAATCGCCGCCGCCTCCAGGCTTTCGGAAGGGGATTCGTCGGGCTGTGGGGCTGGAACCTGAGGCTGATCAGTCATGTATTTCGCTCACTCAAAGACGCACTTGTCCTTCGTATACGCGTACTGCCGGGCCGGTCATCATCACCGGTTGGCCAGGACCTGCCCATTCAATGGACAAGCGCCCGCCAGGCAGGTCGATCAATAGCGGCGAATCCATCCACCCCTGGCTGATCGCGGCCACTGCGGCAGCGCAGGCACCGGTCCCGCAGGCCTGGGTTTCCCCGGTGCCGCGTTCCCAGACGCGCAACTGCGCTCGGCTCCGGTCGATGACCTGGAGAAAACCGACATTGACCCGCGCCGGGAAGCGCGGGTGGTTTTCGATCTTCGGTCCCAGCTCATGCACCGGCGCGTTGTTGATGTCACTGACCCGCACGACGGCGTGGGGATTGCCCATGGAGACCGCAGCCAGTTCGACGGTCTGGCCGTCGACCTCGACCTGATAACTCAAGGCCTGAGCGGGCGCCTGAAACGGAATGTCTGCCGGCACCAGGCGCGGTGCACCCATGTTGACGCTGATCTGGCCATCGTTGCGGATATCCAGTTCAATAATGCCGCTTTTGGTCTCGACGCGAATCTGCCGCTTGGCGGTCAGGCGCTTGTCCAGAACGAAGCGTGCGAAGCAGCGCGCACCGTTGCCGCATTGCTCGACTTCGGAACCGTCGGCGTTGAAGATCCGGTAACGGAAATCCACGTCCGGGTTGCTCGGCGCTTCGACGATCAGCAACTGATCGAAACCGACACCGGTGTGCCGGTCACCCCATTGCTTGGCGTGCTTGGGCAGAATGTGCGCGTGCTGGCTGACCAGGTCGAGGACCATGAAGTCGTTGCCCAGGCCATGCATCTTGGTAAAACGCAGCAGCATGGGCTTACTCCGGCAGCAGGCTTTCGCCAGCAAACAACTCGGCTACCGTCTCGCGGCGACGCACTTCAACTGCCTGATCACCGTCCACCAGCACTTCAGCGGCGCGACCGCGAGTGTTGTAGTTGGAACTCATGACGAACCCGTACGCACCGGCCGAATGCACGGCCAGCAAGTCGCCTTCTTCGAGTGCCAGATGGCGATCCTTGGCGAGGAAGTCGCCGGTTTCGCAGATCGGCCCGACGATGTCGTAGGCGCGTGCCGGAGTTGTACGCGGGCGCACGGCCGTGACGTCCATCCAGGCCTGATACAGCGCCGGGCGGATCAGGTCGTTCATGGCCGCGTCGACGATGGCGAAGTCTTTGTGCTCGGTGTGCTTGAGGTACTCGACCTCGGTCAGCAGCACGCCGGCGTTGGCGACGATGAAGCGGCCCGGCTCGAACACCAGTGTCAGGTCGCGACCATCAATGCGTTCGCGTACGGCTTTGATGTAGTCGGCAGCCAATGGCGGCTCTTCATCGCGATAACGCACGCCCAAGCCACCGCCGAGGTCGATGTGGCGCAGGTAGATTCCGCAATCGCCCAGGCGGTCGATCAGCGCCAGCAGGCGGTCGAGGGCATCGATGAAGGGCGGCAGGGTGGTCAGTTGCGAACCGATGTGGCAATCGACACCGACCACTTCCAGGTTAGGCAGTTGAGCGGCGCGGACGTACACGTCTTCGGCGTCGGCAATGGCGATGCCGAACTTGTTTTCCTTGAGACCGGTAGAAATGTACGGGTGGGTGCCGGCATCGACGTCCGGGTTGACCCGCAGTGAGATCGGCGCGCGAACGCCAAGCTCGGCCGCGACGACTTGCAGGCGTTCGAGTTCGTCGGTGGACTCGACGTTGAAGCAGTGCACGCCGACTTCCAGGGCGCGACGCATGTCGTCACGGGTCTTGCCGACGCCGGAGAAAACGATTTTGTCGGGCTGGCCACCGGCGGCCAGAACACGTTCCAGCTCACCACGGGAGACGATGTCGAAACCAGCGCCCAAACGCGCCAGGACATTCAGCACGCCCAGGTTGGAGTTGGCCTTGACCGCAAAGCAGACCAGATGCGGTGTGCCGGCCAGCGCATCGGCGAACGCCAGGTACTGGGCTTCGATGTGCGCACGGGAGTAGACGTAGGTCGGTGTGCCAAAGCGTTCGGCGATGGCGGACAGGGCAACACCTTCCGCGAACAGTTCACCGTCACGGTAGTTAAAAGCGTCCATGATGTTCCCTTAGTAGGTGCTGGTACTGGTGCTGTGCTGGTGCGCTTTGGACTGCGACGACTTCGCCTGTTCTTCAGGGGATTTGCTGTCATCGGGCAGATACAGCGGACCTTTTTGACCACAGGCAGTGACAAGGCAGGCAACCGCGACGAGCGCAGCAAGGGAAGAGATCAGGCGCTTCATGGCGAAATCCTTGAAAATGCGTTAATTGCGCCGGAGTATACCGGCCACCCGGCAGCTTGCCTATGCGAGGGACCACCCGTCCGGCGGGCCTTTGCCCCGGCAAGCGATCAAGCGGCGCAAGGCGTGTCGATATTTTCTACTCTTGTCTGATGCTTGGTCAGTATCCTTTGCAATCGCTGGGGCTCGGCCGTATCTTGCGGCGCTTGAGCGTGAGTAGACATTTTTTGAGGTTCCCGCAATGAGTTTGACTGAAGCCCGTTTCCACGATCTGGTCGATGCCACCCAGCAAACGCTGGAGGATATTTTCGATGAGAGTGGCCTGGATGTTGATCTGGAAAGCTCGGCCGGTGTGCTCACCGTCAAGTTCGAAAGCGGCAGCCAGTTGATCTTCAGTCGCCAGGAGCCGCTGCGTCAGCTGTGGCTGGCGGCCGTGTCCGGCGGCTTCCACTTCGACTATGACGAAGAAAGCGAACGCTGGATGTGTGACAAGAGCGAAGAGCAGCTCGGCGAGATGCTTGAGCGCATTGTCGGCGAGCAGGCCGGCGCCAAGCTTGATTTCGAAGGGCTGTGATCTGGTGACCGAGGCCGCGCCTACCCGTCCGCCAAAGCCGCTGTACAGCAATGTCAGCGCAGCGGTGCCTTCGCCGTGCACCAGCGTCTGTCGGCTGGACGAGCAGAAAGTCTGCCTGGGCTGTTTCCGCCACGTCGAAGATATTCGCGAATGGCGCTCGGCGGACGATGATCGCCGCAGGGTGATTTGCGCCCAGGCAGCTCAGCGCAAAGCTCAGGTCTGACAACAACACAAAGCTCAGGCCTGACAACAAATTGTGGCGAGGGGGCTTGCCCCCGTTCGGCTGCGAAGCAGTCGTAAAGCTTTTTGGGGCCGCTTCGCACCCCAGCGGGAGCAAGCTCCCTCGCCACAAGGGCCCCGGCAAGTCTGAAGTACCCTGTCTCTGGCTGGCTTGTATATTTTTTGAGCTGTGATAGTGTCCGGATACGCCTCAACTCATCGAGGTCCGTGAAAACCCCGCCTATTTCTGGCGGGGTTTTGCTTTTGTCGTGCAGAAAAAAGGAGTCTGCCTTAATCATGACCGCACCTTCCATCATCCTTACCCGCCTGGACGTGCAACGTCTGGAACGTTTGATCGACAGCCTGGATGACTCGCTGCCAGGTGTTATCGCGCTGCAAACCGAACTGGATCGCGCCGATACGCTGGTCGGTCACGATGAAGTGCCTGCCGATGTCGTGACCATGAACTCGCGTGTACATTGCCGTGAAGAAAGCAGCGGCAAGGACTATCACCTGACCCTGGTTTATCCACAGGACGCCAATGCCGATGAAGGCCGGATTTCCATTCTGGCGCCGGTAGGCAGCGCATTGCTCGGTTTGAAGGTTGGCCAGCACATCGACTGGCCGGCACCGGGTGGCAAGACCTTGAAGCTGACCCTGCTTGAGGTTGAGTCGCAGCCCAAGAATGGCGGCGACTGCGCGTTCTGACACGCCTCAGGCCTGTTCGAGCGCCTTGTTCAATGCGCGCTCCAGGTCTGCCTTGTAGCGCAGGTAAAGATTGCTCGAACCCTGGCCATCACCGAGCAGGCCGGACAGGTCCAGGTCGGTGATGTAGCAGCGATAGTGTTGCGCCTCGCGACGCTGCCCGACGATCTCCTGCGCGACCACGGCAAATAGCTGGTCGCCGTGCTCCAGCTCGGAAAACTCTCGCTGATTGCAATACAGGGTGACTTGTCCTTGCCCCGGCATGGCTTTGCCGACGATCGCCTGGACGTCGTAGAAAGGCTTGTTCACCGGTGTCTGCGGCGCCGGCCGTGGCTCGACCCGGCGTGCACGGTTGGTGCCCGAGGGCAGCAATTGGTAGTACAGGGTTTCCAGCACCGTCACCGGTTGGGCGGCGTCCATCGGCAACAGCGCGTCACGGCGGAACAGGATCGACTGCAGGAAACGTTGCAGTGGCACCAGCAGGCTTTGTTCGTCGTGATACGGCTGGCGCTGTTGCCACAGGGCATTGAATTCATCCAGCACGTACAACTCGGCGTGAGCATCGTTGATGCGGTAAAACACCTGAATGCAGTCGGGCTGGCCCATCGGCAGGATCAGCGCCAGGTCGTGATCCGCCAGCGCCATCGGGTCCAGTTGCAGCGGGCTGTAACGGGTCAGGTCCTGGTTCAGGTAATCGAGCAGTGCCGACGGGCTGGCCAGCGCGACATGATTGACCTGGCCGGGCACCAGTTCCAGTACGTGGTAATGCTGCTGGACCTGGATCAGGTAGCGATGATTGAGTTTGCTGAGTAGCAGGTTCTGCGCGGTATCGAGGACTTCTTCGACACGTTGGGCGATGAACTGCGCACGGTTATGGCAGAAGCAGCGCACTCGCAGTCGAGGTTGCTGTGGGCCGCTTGGCAGATTGTTGAGGTAGTCGCGCAGGCAATCGAGCAGGGCGTGGGCGCCGTCGTAGCGGCTGACCAGCACTTCGTTCCAGCTGTTGAGCGTGACCTGATCGAGGGTCAGCACCAGATTCTCGCGCACCCCGGCGTAGCTCAGCGAGTCTGTGCGCTCGGTGGTCATCAGGATGTTCAGGTCGCGGTGGTGCTTGAGCGGGTCGACGCCAACGTTCACCAGGATCAGCACCTCGCTTGGCACGCTGGCGCGCAGCAGCTGTTCTTCGCTGACGCTGGTCAGGGGCAGGGCGATGGTCTGTTGCAGGCTGCCCAGCAGGTTGAACAGCTCAAACTCGCTCAGGTCGCTGCTGCCGGGGTGCAAGGCCAGGCGAGTGCTGCTGTCGATCACGCCGTTACGGTGGCACCAGGTCAGGAGTTCCAGCAGTTCGCGACAGCGCTTGATCGGCGCGAAATGTTCCCACTCCTGCGCAGCCAGATTACCGTTATACAAACCCCAGTGGCTCTGCCCAGGCTCTTTCTTGTTTGCTGACTGGACGAGGGTCAGTGTGTCTTCGGCAAGATCCGGTGCGATCCCGGGGTTGATGAACTCGATCTTGTCGGCCTTGCGCTCGAAGGCGGCATACAGCCTGCGACCCAGTACATTGAGGTCGCGCTTGTTGATCAGGCTGACGCTCTGCTCGGTGCGGGCGAACTGGGTCAGGAAGCGGTAGCTGTAGTTGAGTTCATTCACCAAGGCCCGGCGTTCGGCGCTGACCTGACGGACTTTCCATTGGCTGCGGCTGTCGAGCATTGCCAGTTGCCGATGATCCCAGCCCCATTCTTGAGCCAGCCGCTCCAGCAGCAACCGCTGCCAGCTTTTGTTGCGCTGGCCGCTGTTGCCGGTCAGCTTGCGGTTGACCTTGAGGTACAAGGCGCGCCGAACCAGCTCCAGCCGTTCCGGCTCGCCTCGGGCCGTGAGGTATTCCTCAATACGCCGGTAGACCACGATGTACGGGTCGAGCTCATCCAGATCGAGGCGGTTGGCGAACACGGCTTGTTTGAAGCGCAGGCTCAGGCATTTGACGTTCGGGTGTTCGCTGGCGTAGACCTCGGTCAGCAGCAGCTTGAGCACCGACTTGTAGGGTGACTCTATACCTTTGAACAACTGCCAGAGCCCGGCCCCGATGAATTCGCCAGGCGGAATCTGCGCCAGGTGGCCGAGATCGAGGGTTTCATCGGCGCGGATAAAGCGTTTGGACAGCAATGTATGGGTGTACTGGTCGTAGCTGGCCTCTTCGTACACCGGCACCAGCCACCAGATCGGCGTGCGCCCCGCGAGCCAGATGGCGGTGCGATAGAACTCATCGAGCAGCAAGTAATGCTGGGTGGTGCCACAGTCGTCGGAACTCAATTGGGTGTCGCGTTCGCCGCGGACGAAACGTTGTGGGTCGATCAGAAAGAAATGCGCCTCGGCGCCCTGGCTGGCGGCCCAGATTTCGAGCAGTTGGCATTTTTTACGCAGTTCGGCGAGTTCGCTTTCGCTCAGGTCCGGGGCGTGGCAAACCCACACGTCCATGTCGCTTTGATCGGCCTGAGCGAGGGTGCCGAGGCTGCCCATCAGGAACAAACCATGAATCGGCCGCGGCGGATTACCGTGGCGGGGCCTGTAGGAAAACGAGCGGGTCAGGCGTTGCGCTTCGGCGAGCGCCGTGGCGTCAGGTTCGAAATTCGACAGCCCGGCCGGCGTGCTGCCCGAGACGTAACCTGGCAACAGCGGGTGATTGACGTGGAAGAACAGCGGCAGCAGGGTCAAAACCCCTTGCTGGCGGGGCGACAACCCTTCCATGGCACGGGCCAGCCGGCCGTCATTGAGCTTCAGAAAGCGCGCGCGCAACTGGCTGAGAACCTTGCGATCGATTCCTTCGTCCAGATCAGGGCGGATTTCATGGGTGCGGGTCATGTCAGCTCAAACCGCTCGCAGTGCTCGAACGTGGGAAGGTCTCAGGGCGATGGGCAGTTTACAGCCTGATGCTCAGGACTTTTAAGCTGAATTTTGGTTTCTGGCGTCAAATTTCTATCGACGAGCGACAGTCTGCCCGCGGAAATCCCGTAGCAGGGGTTCCCGTGGGCGATACGGCAGCGATTATGCGGTTTCTTGGACAGACAGGATGGTCAGAACGGTCTGCACATTCTGCGCGGCGTCACGGCCCAGGCTGGTCAGGTAACCGCCATCGGGCTGGGTGATCAGCTCCTTATCGAACAGGCGTTGTGCGGCGGCAATGGCTTTCGGGGCAGCGGTCTGATGAATTTTCAAACCTTCCTGGGAACTGTCCAGGTTGAAGAGTGCAAGGATTTCCAGTTCGGCAACCAGCTCAGGGGTAAGCGACATAAGGACTCCAGACTTTCTAGGAATAGACGACAGCGCCCCTAAGGTGAACGCACTCGGGCGAGCTGTCCAGTGTTGCCTTAGAGCTTTTCGTTGCAGGCAGTCGAACGAGCTTGCAGGCGCCGTACCCGTGGCGAGGGAGCTTGCTCCCGTTGGGCAGCGAAGCGGCCCTAAACCCTGCAACCACATTTTGCCAGTTGCACCGTATCCAGCGGTTTTGCGATTGCTGCGCAATCGAGCGGGAGCAAGCTCCCTCGCCACAATGAGAGCCGTGCCCGCGCGATAGGGGTTTAGTTCTTTTCTGGCGGCAACTCTGGCAGTGCGCGCAGCGCGGCTTCATACCACTCGGTATTGAACGCGCGGTCTTCTTCGAGGAGTGCGTCAATTTCAATGGCCAGAACGTGAGCCATCAATTGCAGGATTTCTTCACGCTCGTAACCGACCAGGGTCAGTTTGTTGAACGTCGCCTTGGCTGCTGGCGGGTTGTCGCTTTCGATCTGGTTTTCGATGGCTTCGATCAGGGTGGTTTCGGCGAATTCTTCTTCGTCGTTGTCGATATCGCTAGGCTCGCTCATGGCAGGCTCCAAAAGGAAAGGTCGCCAGTTTACCTGCATTCAGCCGTGTGATGCTGCTGGCGAGAGAGCTCTCGACGCTCTATAACAGTGGCTGCCAACCCCCCCTGCACGGCCTGGAGGCTATGTGATGCTCAAGCTTTATGGATTTTCCGTCAGCAACTACTACAACATGGTCAAGCATGCGTTGCTGGAAAAGGGCCTGCCCTTTGAGGAAGTAGCGTTTTACGCCGGTCAAAGCCCTGAGGCGCTGGCTATCAGCCCGCGCGGCAAGGTTCCGGTGTTGGGTGTCGAACAAGGGTTCGTCAACGAGACCAGCGTGATTCTTCAGTACCTCGAAGACACGCAATCGGGTCCTGCGCTTCTGCCTAAAACACCGTTCGAGCGGGCCCAGGTTCTGGCGCTGGCCAAGGAAATCGAGTTGTACATCGAACTACCGGCTCGCGCCTGTTTCCCTGAGGCCTTTTTCGGTATGACGGTGCCGGAAGCGATCAAGGAAAAAGCCAAGGCCGAGCTGCTGCTGGGGATTGCGTCACTGGGGCGTCACGGCAAGTTCGCGCCGTACGTCGCGGGCGCAACCCTGAGCGTGGCGGACTTGTACTTCCTGTACGGCGTCAGCGTAGCCTGCGCGGTTGGCAAAAAGCTCTTCGATCTGGATTTGCTGGCCGAGTTGCCAGCCGCCAGGGCATTGCTTGAGCAATTGGAGCAGACACCGCATGCCAAACGCATTGCGGCAGACAAGGAAGCGGCGATGCCAGGGTTTTTGGCGATGATCAGCGCCAAGAAGTAAGTTTGTAGCGTTCTTCAGGACGCAATCGCGGGCAAGCCTTGCTCCTGCGGATTCGTGTCGTTCACGTGTTTGCGATACGACATAAATCCTGTAGGAGCAAGGCTTGCCCGCGATGCTTTTAGCGATTTAGCGGCTGGCCAACAGCGCCTGACCGCGAACCACGGCGGCCTTCACCTGCGCCGGCGCGGTGCCGCCGATGTGGTTACGGGCATTCACCGAGCCTTCCAGGGTCAGGACGGCAAATACGTCCTGTTCGATCTGGTCGCTGAACTTGCGCAGTTCTTCCAGGCTCATCTCTGCCAGATCCTTGCCGGTTTCCACGCCGTACTTCACCGCATGACCGACGATTTCGTGGCAGTCACGGAATGGCAGGCCGCGGCGCACCAGATAATCCGCCAGGTCGGTAGCCGTGGAGAAACCGCGCAGTGCAGCTTCACGCATGATGGCGTGCTTTGGCTTGATCGCCGGGATCATGTCGGCAAAGGCCCGCAGCGAGTCGCGCAAGGTGTCGGCGGCGTCGAACAGCGGCTCTTTATCTTCCTGGTTGTCCTTGTTGTAGGCCAATGGCTGGCCCTTCATCAACGTCAGCAGGCCCATCAGCGCGCCGAACACCCGGCCGCTTTTACCGCGCACCAGTTCCGGGACGTCGGGGTTTTTCTTTTGCGGCATGATCGAACTGCCGGTGCAGAAACGATCAGGCAGATCGATGAACTGGAATTGCGCGCTGGTCCACAGCACCAGCTCTTCGGAGAAGCGCGACAGGTGCATCATCGCGATGCTTGCAGCCGAGCAGAACTCGATGGCGAAGTCGCGATCCGAGACGTTGTCCAGCGAGTTGCCGCCAACTGCATCGAAGCCCAGCAGTTGAGCTGTCAGCTCGCGGTCGATCGGGTAGGTGGTGCCAGCCAGTGCGGCGCTGCCGAGTGGCATGCGGTTGGTGCGCTTGCGGCAATCGACCAGGCGCTCGTAGTCGCGGCTGAGCATTTCGAACCAGGCCAGCATGTGATGACCGAAGGTCACGGGCTGCGCGGTTTGCAGGTGGGTGAAGCCGGGCATGATGGTGCCGGATTCGCGCTCTGCCTGTTCCAGCAGGCCTTTTTGCAGGCGGGTGATTTCACCCAGGATCAGGTCGATCTCGTCACGCAGCCACAGACGGATATCGGTCGCCACCTGGTCGTTGCGGCTGCGGCCGGTGTGCAGCTTCTTGCCGGTGACGCCGATGCGGTCGGTCAGGCGCGCCTCGATGTTCATGTGCACGTCTTCAAGGTCGATGCGCCAGTCGAAGGTGCCGGCCTCGATTTCGCTCTGGATGGTCTTCAGGCCGTCGATGATGCTGTCACGCTCGGCATCGGTCAGCACGCCGACCTTGGCCAGCATGGTGGCGTGGGCTACAGAGCCCATGATGTCGTGACGATAGAGGCGCTGGTCGAAAGTGACGGAGGCGGTGAAGCGGGCGACGAAGGCGTCGACGGGTTCACTGAAGCGGCCGCCCCAGGACTGATTGGTCTTGTCAGTGCTCATGAATTCGCTCGTGATCGGCTGAAGGAAAATGGCGTTAAAACCTGCGGTGGATAATAACAGGGTTGCCAATCCTGTCGGTGACACTGGTCGCTACGTTTTTTTCTTATTTGACCGGCCATACTCAATCGAGTCGCTGCCGCGTTTACGCAACGATATTTGTCAAATGAGCACTGTCGTCGCGGCAAGCGTCTACAGTTGGACGTGAGGGTCAGCGCAATTGTCGATCATGTGCTGAGTCTCCTCGAAGCGTGCGACGTCAGTGTCGAAGCCGGCTATAAGAGAAGAGGGGTGTTCATATTGTGTAGCAGCAATCCCTACGGTGACGCCACGTCGCGGCTGGCTTCGAATGGAACTGCGCAGGCACCGATAAATATTGCAACCCGACGTACGGCACTTTTTGGCGCTCGCGCTAGTCTTAGCGTGGATCGCGGTGACGGATGTCACTTCACCTGTCTACGCTATCCTTGTGCGAGACTCACGCAGGAATCCAGCGCAATATGAATGTCCTGATCGTTGATGACGAACCCCAAGCCCGCGAGCGCCTGAGCCGTATGGTCGGCGAACTCGAGGGTTACAGTGTCCTGGAGCCCAGCGCCACCAATGGCGATGAGGCATTGACCCTGATCGACAGCCTGAAGCCCGATATCGTGCTGCTCGACATCCGCATGCCTGGCCTCGACGGCTTGCAAGTCGCCGCAAGGTTGTGTGAGCGCGAGACGCCACCGGCGGTGGTGTTTTGTACGGCCCAGGATGAATTTGCCCTGGACGCCCTGCAGGCCAGCGCGGTGGGCTACCTGGCGAAACCGGTGCGTTCGGAGCAGTTGCTCGACGCCCTGAAAAAGGCCGAGCGCCCGAACCGCGTCCAGCTCGCGGCGCTGACTCGGCCGGCGGCAGAAACCGGCAGTGGCCCACGCAGCCATATCAGTGCGCGAACCCGCAAAGGCATCGAACTGATCCCGTTGGCTCAAGTGGTCTATTTCATTGCCGACCACAAATACGTGACCTTGCGCCACGAAAGTGGCGAGGTTCTGCTGGACGAGCCGTTGAAAGCCCTTGAAGACGAATTTGGCGACCGGTTCGTACGTATTCACCGCAATGCACTGGTAGCCCGCGAACGTATCGAACGGCTGCAGCGCACGCCACTTGGGCATTTCCAGCTCTTTCTCAAAGGCCTCAACGGTGATGCGCTGATTGTCAGCCGACGTCATGTCGCGGGTGTGCGCAAGATGATGCAACAGCTTTAGTCCGCTGTTCGCGCACGGATTTCACTCTCCTTTACCGGACAGGTGAGGCCAGGGAGGCTGCGCTGTTTCTGATACAAGTCAAAGCGGATTTGGCTGAGCTGTTATTATCCGCTGTATCTATTCAGTACGGATTGATCCATGTCCCCTCGCGAAATCCGCATCGCTACCCGCAAAAGTGCCTTGGCCTTGTGGCAGGCCGAATACGTCAAAGCTCGTCTGGAACAAGCCCACCCGGGTCTGGTCGTGACGCTGGTGCCTATGGTCAGCCGCGGCGACAAGCTGCTCGATTCGCCGCTGTCGAAAATCGGCGGCAAGGGCCTGTTCGTCAAAGAACTGGAAACCGCGCTGCTCGAAAACGAAGCCGACATTGCTGTGCACTCGATGAAAGACGTGCCGATGGACTTCCCCGAAGGCCTCGGCCTGTTTTGCATCTGCGAACGCGAAGACCCGCGTGACGCCTTTGTTTCCAACACCTATGCAAGCCTCGACGAGTTGCCTCAGGGCAGCGTGGTCGGCACCTCCAGCCTGCGTCGCCAGGCACAACTGCTGACCCGCCGGCCGGACCTGCAAATCCGCTTTCTGCGGGGCAACGTCAACACTCGGCTGGCCAAGCTCGACGCCGGTGAGTACGACGCGATCATCCTCGCGGCAGCCGGTTTGATTCGCCTGGGCTTCGAGGATCGCATCAGCTCATCGATCAGTGTCGATGACAGTCTTCCGGCAGGTGGTCAGGGTGCCGTCGGTATCGAATGCCGCAGCGCCGACAATGACATTCATGCCCTGCTTGCCCCTCTGCATCACCAGGACACCGCCACGCGGGTCACTGCCGAACGTGCGCTGAACAAGCATTTGAACGGCGGCTGTCAGGTGCCGATCGCGTGCTACGCGGTGCTCGAAGGCGAGCAGATATGGCTGCGCGGCCTGGTGGGTGATCCGAAGGGGGGGCTGCTGCTTCGTGCCGAGGGTCGTGCGCCACGCAGCGATGCCGCAGCCTTGGGTGTGCAAGTTGCCGAAGACCTTCTTGGCCAGGGTGCCAACGACATTTTGAAGTCGGTCTATGGCGAGGCAGGTCACGAGTGACGGGGTGGCGCCTGCTGTTGACGCGTCCCTCGGATGATTCGGCGATGCTGACCGATATTCTTGCCGAAAAGGGGATTTTCAGCAGCAGCTTGCCGCTTTTGGAGATAGAGCCGATTCCTGTCTCTGAGACAATGCGCGAGGTGATTCAGGGTATGGATCGCTATTGTGCGGTCATCGTGGTCAGTAAGCCGGCCGCCCGAATCGGTGTGGATCTGCTTGATCGGTACTGCTCGCAATCACTGCGCTTGAAATGGTTCAGCGTAGGCGCGGCGACCGCGCAGATTCTCCAGGATCATGGGCTGGACGTCAGCTTCCCGGTGGAGGGCGATGACAGCGAAGCATTGCTTGAACTGACTCCGTTGCGCGAGGCTATCGCCCGGCCCGATGCTCGTGTGTTGATCATGCGCGGCGAGGGTGGACGTGAACTGCTCGCAGAGCGTTTGCGCGAGCAAGGTGCTAGTGTCGATTATCTGGAGTTGTACCGTCGCGGCTTGCCGCGCTATGCCGAGGGGGCATTGCCTGAGCGGATTCGAGCGGAACGCTTGAACGGCGTAGTGGTCAGCAGTGGGCAGGGATTTGAGCACCTGCGCCAATTGGCGGGCAGTGCCTGGCCTGAGTTGGCGCGGTTGCCTTTGTTTGTTCCAAGCCCTCGGGTGGCCGAGATGGCGCTGGCTGCCGGCGCCCAAACAGTTGTGGATTGTCGTGGCGCCAGTGCCGCGGCTTTGCTAACGGCGTTGCGGGAAACCCGGCCCGTTCTCTAATGCAAAGGATGGATACGTGAGCGAAACAGCCTTGCCAAAAGATAACGTCCAGCCAGCGCTCGATGCGTCGGTTGAAACTGTAAAGAGCCCTGAGCCGCGTCGAGGCTCAGGGCTGGTGATCCTGGCAATGTTGCTGGGTGCCGCGGGGGTTGCCACTGGCGGTTGGGGGATCTGGCAGGTGCGTAGCCTGCAAGCCAACAACCAGCAACAATTGGGGCAATTGCAGGCCCTGAACGATCAAGCACAAAGCCTCAAGCTCAATGAACAGCGCCTGTCAGCCCGGCTTGAGCAATTACCGCCAGCCAATGAACTGGAAGACCGACGACGCCTGGTGATCCAGTTGCAGGGCGACCAGCAGCGCTTGAATCAGCGTCTGGAAACGGTTCTGGGCGCCAGCCGCAAGGATTGGCGCTTGGCCGAGGCCGAGCACCTGCTGCGTCTGGCCAGTTTGCGTCTGTCTGCCTTGCAGGACATCAGCAGCGCTCAGGCACTGGTGCAAGGTGCCGATGAAATCCTTCGCGAGCAGAATGATCCGGGCTCTTTCGCCGCCCGCGAGCAGATTGCGAAAAGTCTTGCTGCGCTGCGCAGTACCGAGCAACCGGATCGCACCGGGTTGTTCCTGCAACTGGGTGCCTTGCGTGATCAGGTGGCTGAACTCAGCGAACTCGCCCCGGAGTTTCATGAGCGCGATTCGCTCTCGGCCCTGACCTCCGATGGCGATGGCGCCAGTCGCTGGGCCCAATGGTGGGACCAGATTTCGCGCTACATTCGCATCGATTTCAATGCCGATAAAAACATTCGTCCATTGCTTGCCGGGCAAAGCCTGACTCAGGTCCGTCTGGCGTTGAGCCTGGCGCTTGAGCAAGCGCAATGGGCTGCGCTCAACGGCCAGGCGCCGGTGTATACCCAGGCGCTGACCGAGGCGCGGGATGTGCTCAAGGGCAGCTTCAATCAGGACAATCCGCAAAGCAAAGTGATGCTCGAACAGGTTGCCGAGTTGAGCAAGCAACCGGTAACGGTCATCACGCCTGACCTGGCAACCACCCTGAGCACGGTGCAGGCGTATCTGGAGCGGCGTAACGTCAGTGCCGAGGACTCGGTGAAACCTGCCGCGAGCGCTACGTCGGGGAGCACCCCATGAAGCGACTCTATGTGATTGTGTTTTTGCTCATCGCCGCCGCCGGGGCGTTGGGACTGGCCATCGCCCAGCACTCGGGTTACGTGCTGATCGCCTACAAGACCTTCCGCTACGAATCGAGCCTGTGGGCGACGTTGGCACTGGTGGCGGTGATCTGGCTGGTGCTATGGGGCATCAAGATGCTGATCGAGTTGGTGGCCACTTCCAGCGGTGTAGTCAATCCTTGGTCGAACCGCAACCGCAGTCGTCGTGTGCAAGTGGCGATCGAGCATGGTCAGCTGGACCTGGCTGAAGGTCGTTGGGCCAGCGCTCAGCGTCACTTGTCTCGCGCTGCTGAAGCCGAACGCCAGCCGCTGCTCTACTACCTGGGGGCTGCGCGAGCGGCGAACGAGCAAGGTCGTTATGACGAAAGCGACAGCTTGCTGGAGCGTGCGCTGGAGCGTCAGCCTCAGGCCGAGTTGGCGATTGCCTTGAGTCACGCGCAGTTGCAGACCGATCGTGGCGATACCGACGGTGCGCTGACAACGCTTCAGGCCATGCACGAGCGTCATCCTCACAGCGTTCAGGTCTTGCGTCAGTTGCAACGTTTGCATCAACAGCGTGGCGACTGGTCGGCGGTCATTCGCCTGTTACCGGAATTGCGCAAGGACAAGGTTCTGCCGGCCAGCGAGCTGGCAGAGCTGGAGCGTCGTGCCTGGGGTGAAAACCTCACCCTGGCAGCTCGCCGGGAGGAAGACGGTGCGGTTGGATTGCAGGCACTCAATCGCGCCTGGCAACAGCTGACTTCCGCTCAGCGCCAAGAACCGCAACTGGTGCTTGCCTATGCCGAACAGTTGCGACAACTGGGGGCTGAGGTCGAGGCAGAAGAGGTTTTGCGCGGGGCGCTCAAGCGTAAATATGACAGCCATCTGGCGCGGCTATATGGCTTGCTGCGTGGCAGCGACCCGGCGCGGCAACTGCACGTGGCCGAGGGTTGGTTGAAGGACCACCCCGGCGACCCAAGCTTGCTGCTGACCCTGGGGCGGTTGTGTTTGCAAAGCAGCCTGTGGGGTAAGGCGCGGGACTATCTGGAAAGCAGCCTGCGGGTTCAGCGCAACCCCGAGGCCTGTGCCGAGCTCGCACGTCTGCTGGCTCAGTTGGGTGACACCGAGCGCAGCAATCAGCTCTTCCAGGAAGGCCTGGGGCTGCTGGACAAGCGCCTGCTGGCCTCGCCTTTGCCGGTGCCCGCCCGCGCGTAAGGTGCTGGACGACCGGGTCGCCCGAACGGGCGCCCCGGCGTTTGAATACCGTAAAACTCTTCCTCGTCATGCCGGGTATAGGCAGCGTCTTACAAGGGACTACATTTGATCCTGTCTCTTCTGTCGGGAATTCCCTACATCTTTGGCGAAGTCTCCGCACTGCCTTGCCTTGAAAGGCCAGAGGGCTTTCCTCTACCGTAACTGCCTGTCTCTTCTGTTACGGATAAGCCATGTCTTTGGCCTGCACACGATCCTTGTTTTTCATGGCTTTCATAGCGGGCGCCCTGGCCTTGGGCGCTTCGTACTATCTGGAGTTCTCTATCGGGCTCAAGCCGTGCGGGCTGTGCCTGTTGCAGCGGCTTTTTCTCGCCCTGTTCACGATGGTCTGTCTGATCGCCGCGCTGCATGGGCCCAGGCGCCTGGGCTGTTTACTTTATTGGCTGCTCGGTCTGTTCTGCAGTCTGGCGGGAATGGTGACAGCGTGGCGCCAGGTGGTATTGCAAAGCGATTCGGTTCAACACGTGTCGGGGTGCTCTCCCGGTCTGGAAGGCCTGTTCACCGACATGTCCTGGCTGTGTGTTGTGGAGAGGGTTTTCAGCGGAACGGCTGACTGCGTGGAAATTTCCTGGACGCTGTTCGACCTGAGTATTCCCGAATGGAGTCTGTTGTTTTTTGTCGGAGTGACGATTCTCGGGGCTTACCAGATCGTGCGGCTTGTCTGGTATGCGTATCAGCGACCGCCCAGCGGCGAGTCGTCGCATCGGGGCAGGGCGGGTGATTAAACACTTGTATGAACTTTATCTCCTGCGTACCTTGAAGCTGTTGGCGTGCGGGCATAATCTGGCCCGCACGTATCATTGGAATTGTTGCTCGATGGTGCTCAGCCTGGCCAAAACTTGATTTTCAAGTCTTGCGGCGAGTGCGGGCGGCATTACCCATAAGGGAAGAGAGATCACCATGCTCGAAAGTTGTCAGAATGCTCAGGAACGCTGGGGTGGAGTGCATCTGCTGATCGATCGTTGGTTGCAGGAGCGTCACGAACTGGTTCGAGCCTATGATGCTCTCGGCGCCAAGCCCGAGACTCTGGGCGAAAACCGCAAGCCGTTGCAGGAGTTCTGTGGTGTCCTGGTCGATTACGTTTCTGCCGGCCACTTCGAAATCTACGAACAACTGACGGGTGAAGCCAAGGCATTCGGTGATACACGCGGGCTTGAATTGGCTGAAACCATTTACCCGCGCATCGACGTGATCACCGAGAAGCTGCTGGCGTTCAACGATCTCTGCGATGAAGGCAAGTGCGTTGCCGAGAAATTCCAGGAACTTGGCGGTCTGTTGCACGAGCGCTTCGAACTGGAAGATTGCCTGATCGAAGTGCTGCACACGGCCCACAAGGAAGAAACTCCAGAGCAAGCCTGAGTTTCTCCTCGATATAAACGATCCCTGAAACGGTGCGCACTGCGCACCGTTTTTCGTTTGGGCGATTGCTCAGCCCGTCGCGCCAAGCAGTTCGATTTCAAACACCAGCGGCGTGAACGGTGCAATCAGGTCGCCCGCGCCATCGGCACCGTAGGCTTGCGCGGATGGAATCACCAGGCGCCATTTCGCACCCACCGGCATCTGTTGCAACGCACTGCGCCAGCCACTGATCACGCTGTCGAGGCTGAACCATTGCGCCTGGTTGTTCTGATCGAACACCGTGCCGTCGGGCAGCTTGCCAATGTAGCGAACCTGCACCTTGCCATTGGGCCCGGCCTTGGCGCCGCTGCCCGCGACCAGTTCGGTCAGCAGGATGCCATCCGCCAGTTCGCGAACTCCGGGTTTTGCTTTCTCGGCCGTCAGGAAGCGTTGTTCCTTGTCCAGGGCAACTTCGCTTTGCGGCACGGCGGGTTGCTCGGCCATTTGCGCTTCGTGCTCGGCGAGAATCTGCTCGATTTGCTGATCTTTCAGCGCCAGTGGCTTGCCTTGATAGGCTTGTTGCAATCCCTCCACCAGTGCCTGGATTTGCAGATCGGGAGCCTCCAGGCGCAGACGTTCACCCAGACTGGCACCGAGGCTGTAGGCGAGATCATGGGCGTCGGTTTCCGTGGCTTTTTCTGCGGCTTGAGCCATTGAAAAAAACACGCACAAGGGTAAAAAAAGGTAACGCGACATGGGCACTCTCCAGCCTGAGATGGGGAGGATTATGCCAGTGAGAATGCTGTGACCGGTGAACTGCTTTTAAGTGTGCGCAGAACATTTTCAAATCGCTGCAACGCCCGGCACTCGATACTGTCAACATGCCCTAGCGGCGGTAGCAGCAGAGGTCTAGTATGAGCCGCACTCACGTCAGCCAGGAGGTAAACCATGTCGGCCAATAAGAAGCCTGTAAATACTCCGTTGCACTTACTCCATCAGCTCTCGGGCAGCTTGCTCGAGCATTTGGAAAACGCTTGTTCCCAAGCCTTGGCTGATGCTGAAAAACTGCTCGCCAAACTGGAAAAGCAGCGCGGAAAAGCACAGGAAAAACTGCACAAATCTCGCACCAAATTGCAGGACGCTGCGGCGGCCGGCAAAGCCAAGGCACAAGCCAAGGCCAAAGATGCGGTTCAAGAACTTGAAGACCTGCTGGACGCGCTCAAGGAGCGTCAGTCCGAGACTCGCAGCTACATTCTGCAACTCAAGCGTGATGC
The DNA here is from genome assembly GCF_018986375.1 of Pseudomonas sp. CVAP#3. Lineage (NCBI taxonomy): Bacteria > Pseudomonadati > Pseudomonadota > Gammaproteobacteria > Pseudomonadales > Pseudomonadaceae > Pseudomonas > Pseudomonas sp. CVAP#3. Next base: position 47,466 of record NZ_JAHMSC010000016.1, on the reverse strand, counting down.
CCAGGAAAGCCTGAAACTGGCCCAGGGTATTGGTCGCGTGAAAGAGGCTGTCGGCAAAACGCTGACCCTGCGTTCGGCCAAGCCAGCCGCCGCTGCTGGCACCACGAAAAAACCGGCTGCCAAACCGGTAGCTGCCAAGGCACCGGCCAAGGCTCCAGCGAAAGCCGCCGCCAAACCTGCAGCGAAAAAACCAGTCGCTGCCAGTGCTGCCAAACCGGCTGCCAAACCGACCGCTGCCAAACCAGCTGCCGCTAAACCAGCAGCAAAACCGGCTGCTAAAACTGCCGCCGCCAAACCTGCCGTAGCGAAAACTGCCGCGGCGAAACCAGCTGCAAAAACTGCTGCGGCGAAACCTGCTGCCAAACCAGCAGCAAAAACCGCTGCGGTGAAACCTGCTGCCAAGCCAGTTGCTAAACCGGTTGCTGCAAAACCTGCCGCCAAGCCAGCGGCCAAAACCGCAGCTGCCAAAGCGCCGGCCAAGCCTGCAGCTAAACCAGCCGTCGCTGTGAAACCTGCAACGTCCAGCGCTGCCAAACCGGCTGCTGCGAAACCTGCAACGTCTGCTGCCAAACCAGCAGCCAAGCCGGCGGTGAAAAAGCCAGTCGTGGCCAAACCTGCTGCCGCTAAACCAGTCGCTGCAAAACCGGCAACCGCACCAGCGGCTGCCAAGCCCGCGACGTCTGCACCGGCTGCTGCACCTGCTCCATCCGCGAGCACGCCAGCCGCTTCGCCTGCACCGGCAGCGGCTGCAAGCACTGCCAACACCCCGACCAGCGCTTCCTAAGTGCCGGTCACCGCGACGCGCAGCTGATTCAGCGCGTCGCGGTTCAGGTTGGCGGCGCTCGCCGCCAACCCTTCCAGCCATACGGCCAGGTCTTTGGCTTGACCCTGCGGCCATGCTTGCGCCGCATTTTCCAGACGCAACAACAGTTGCCGCTCCGCTTCCAGCTCCAGAGCTTTGACTTGCGTGCGTAACGTATTCAGTTCCTCGTCGTCGAGGGCAGCGGCTTTCCATTGCGTGCGCAGTTGTCGAAGCGGTTGCACGACTTCCGCATGCCATGGCCCGGCCAGGTGCTGGAGGTGTTGCAGGCGTTGTGCATTGCATCTCACGCCGCGCTGTCCGAGCCAGGCGGCGCATAACAACAGGCAAACGTCGGCGCCCGCTGCTTGCAGCTTCAGGCAGGCGTCCTCAACACCCGCTCGGGTGTAGAGGGTCAGGGAAAAGCTCCACAGGTCAGAGGACATAGTGCTACTCGCGCCAGTTGCGAGCGAAGCTGGTAGACTCCGCCGCCATTATGATTCGACTTCAGAACCTGACTTTACAACGTGGCCCGCAACGTCTGCTAGAAGACGCCGAGCTGACCCTGCACGCCGGTCACAAAGCCGGCCTGATCGGTGCCAATGGCGCCGGCAAATCCAGCCTGTTCGCCTTGATCCGGGGCGAACTGCACCCGGACTCGGGTGACTGCTTCCTGCCGGCCGACTGGCGCATCGCCCACATGCGCCAGGAGATCGAGACGCTCGAACGTCTGGCGGTCGACTACGTGCTCGATGGCGACCTGCGCCTGCGTGAGGTGCAACGCGACCTCGCCGCCGCCGAAGCGGCCCATGACGGTGCCGCACAGGCGCGTCTGCACGCTGAACTCGACAGCGCCGACGGGTACACCGCCGATGCCCGGGCGCGCAAGTTGCTTGCGGGCCTGGGGTTCACCAACGAACAGATGGATCGTCAGGTCGGAGATTTCTCCGGTGGCTGGCGGATGCGCCTGAACCTGGCGCAGGCGCTGATGTGCCCGTCGGACCTGTTGCTGCTCGACGAACCAACTAACCACTTGGACCTCGACGCCATTATCTGGCTGGAAGAGTGGCTCAAGAGCTACCCCGGCACCTTGCTGCTGATTTCCCACGACCGCGACTTCCTCGACGCCGTGGTTGATCACGTGGCTCACGTCGATCAGCGCAAGATTACCCTCTATCGCGGTGGCTACTCGGCGTTCGAACGTGCCCGTGCCGAACGTCTGGCCCAGCAACAACAGGCCTACGAGAAGCAACAGGCGCAACGTGCGCACATGGAAAGCTACATCGCCCGCTTCAAGGCCCAGGCCACCAAGGCCCGTCAGGCCCAGAGCCGGATCAAGGCGCTGGAGCGGATGGAAGAGTTGTCCGCCGCCCACGTCGATTCGCCGTTCGACTTCGTCTTCCGCGAGTCGGTAAAAATTTCCAGCCCGTTGATCGACCTCTCCGACGCCCGTCTGGGTTATGGCGAGCGAGCCGTGCTGGAGAAGGTCAAGCTGCAACTGATTCCTGGCGCACGGATTGGTTTGCTCGGCCCCAACGGTGCCGGTAAATCGACCCTGATCAAAAACCTCGCCGGTGAACTCGAGCCGTTGTCCGGCCGGTTGACCCGTGGCGAAAACACTGTGGTCGGCTACTTTGCCCAGCATCAGCTGGATTCGCTGGATTCCAAGGCCAGCCCGTTGCTGCACTTGCAGCGCCTGGCGCCGACCGAACGCGAGCAGACCCTGCGCGACTTCCTCGGCGGTTTCGACTTCCGCGGCGCACGGATCGACGAGCCGGTGCTGAATTTCTCCGGTGGTGAAAAGGCCCGTTTGGCACTGGCGTTGATTGCCTGGGGCCGGCCGAACCTGTTGCTGCTCGACGAACCGACCAACCACCTGGACCTGGAGATGCGCCTGGCGCTGACCATGGCCCTGCAGGAATTCAGTGGCGCAGTGCTGGTGGTCTCCCACGATCGTCATCTGCTCAAAAGCACCACGGATAACTTCTACCTGGTGGCCGATGGCAAGGTCGAAGAGTTCGACGGCGATCTGGAAGACTACGCCCGTTGGCTGGTCGATTATCGCCAGCGCAATGCGCCGGTGAACAACTCACCGGTCAATCCGGACAAGACCGACAAGAAAGCCCAGCGTCAGGCTGCTGCTGCGTTGCGTCAGCAACTGGCACCGCACAAACGCGAGGCCGACAAACTCGAAGCCGAGTTGGGCAAGTTGCACGAGAAGCTGGCGAAGATCGAAACCAGCCTCGGCGACAGCGCCGTCTACGAAGCCGCCCGCAAGGACGAGTTGCGTGATCTGCTGGCCGAACAGGCCAAGCTGAAGGTTCGCGAAGCCGAGCTTGAAGAAACCTGGATGGAAGCGCTGGAACTGCTCGAAAGCATGCAGGCGGAGCTGGAAGCGCTGTCCTGATGGAGGCCAGCCAGCGTTCGGTTATGACGCTGGCGCGGCAGCGAAGAGTTGTCGAGCGGCTTCGGAAAGTAGGCCGGGCTGCCGCCAACGCTGGTCGGCAGTGCCGTTTTTCTGCAAAAAATCGGTAGTCATTCACAGGCCAGCGCATTAGCTTAGACGTTTATAACGAGTCTGAGTCGAGGTGTGCGATGGTGCTTGAGACATGGCTGGCGTTTTTTGCCGCCTGTTGGGTGATCAGTCTTTCCCCGGGCGCCGGTGCTATTGCGTCGATGTCCTGTGGTTTGCAATACGGTTTCTGGCGCGGCTACTGGAACGCCCTTGGCCTGCAACTGGGGCTGGCGATGCAGATTGCGATTGTCGCCGCCGGTGTGGGCGCAATCCTCGCCACGTCGGCCACGGCCTTCTACGCGATCAAATGGTTTGGCGTGGCGTACCTGGTGTATCTGGCGGTTAAGCAATGGCGCGCACTGCCCAGCAACATGAGCGATGACGCGGCCATTCGGCAGATCGGCAAACCGCTGGCGCTGGTCTTTCGCGGGTTCCTGGTGAATGTCAGCAACCCCAAGGCGCTGGTGTTCATGCTGGCGGTGCTGCCGCAGTTCATCGACCCGCACGCGCCGTTGGTGGCGCAGTACCTGATCCTTGGCGTAACCATGATCTGCGTCGACCTGATCGTGATGGCCGGCTATACCGGCCTCGCTTCCAAGGTACTGCGACTGCTGCGCACACCCAAGCAACAACGACGGATGAACCGTACGTTTGCCGGAATGTTCATTGGTGCGGCCGGGCTGCTGGCGACCATTCGCAGAGCCGTGGTGTAACACCCGTAACGCACAAAAAAGGCGACCTCAAGAGGTCGCCTTTTTCGTTCCCGCGAATGTTACTTAGCGCAGAATAACCGGCGCTGTATCCTGCGGCAGGTTATTGCGCAGTGGCGCTTGCCCCGGCTGTTGCTGAACGCCGCGACCGAGTTGCTCGCCTAACTGACGGGCCACGTCCTCACCCAGCGACTTGGACACATCACGTACCACCCGTGGGCGGTTCAGCGACACTTTGACGTCGTTGCCGTTGACCAGCTTGGTGTCCTGGCCTTCACCCATGGCGGTGAACGCCGAGGTGATTTCAAACGTCCGGGTGTTGATCAGGCTGAAGTCCGCCACCAGGTTCAGGCCGAGAATCGCCGAGTAGCTGTCGGTGTTGGCCAGCGAGGTGATGTCGCGGGTGAAGTCGATATCCGACAGGGTGCCGAACAGCACATAGTCGGCGCCCTTGTAGTTACCGGCCTTGATCCGCTTGATCACATCAAAGACGTCTTCCTTGGATTTGGCCGTGTGCGGCGTGCCTTGCACCAGCTGGAACATCCCGGACTTGAGGATCTCGCCCTTGATGTCGCCGGTGAACTTGCGAAGCTCGCCTTGCTCGATATAGCTGCTGCTGGCCTCGACCTCGTTGTAGCTCGACGAGCCGCTGGCGTGGTACATGCCCGCCTGCATGTTGCTCTGTGCGGAGACAATGTGGATGTACTGTTCCACCCGCTCCTGGTAGGCGAGGTCGGTGACCGCGATTTTCGGGGCCGCCTGCGCGCCAAACGCGCAGGCCAGGGCCATGATGCCAATCCATGCGCGCATTGCTTAACGCTCCGTGGTTTTGCGGATCTCTTTCTCGTCCATCCACTCGGCCAGGCCGCTTTCAACGTCGATCAGTTGCAGGCTGAACTTGTAGAAAACGTCCTTGTAATCGCTGCTGCGCTTGACGATCGAGCTGATCGAACCTTCAAGACGGTATTTGGCGGCGATCATGTTGCCGGTCTTGGCCACGGTGCCTTTCTTGTACAGGCCGCTCTGGTTTTGCAGCTTGAGCTGGTCAACCTGGCTCTGCATCGCGGTGTTGTCGCTGGCAAAGCGGGCGGTACCGGACTTCATCAGTTGAGTCTTGATGCTGGTGGTGATTTCGCGGGTATCGATGTATTCGCTGGTCTTGTTCTTCACGTCGTAGACCTGCACGACCGGGCGGCCCTGCAAGATGCCGGACTGGGCCAGGGAACGGGTCATGGACTCGGCGATCATCTGCAGGTCAGTGGAACCGAACTCGTTGGTCACCAGCTCCACAGCCTTGCTGTCGCCGTAACCGATGTTTTTCCCGCCCAGGACCGGCGAGTTGTTGGCGCAGCCGCTGGCCAGAAGGGCGACCACGGCGAGGAACGAAAAGCGTGCAAACATGGGAATGTCTCTCTGTCACGAAATAGGGGAAGGCTTAAGGGGTTTTGACTTCAAGGCGGAAGTCGGTGGCCTTGGGCACAGGCGCGATGGCTGGCAGGAACGTGGCCTGCGCGGCATACAGGTTCAGGGTTTTCCAGCTTTCTTCATCGGCCACCGGGAAGCCGTCATCACCCAGCCAGACGAAGCGGTAGTACATCGTCATGTTGGTGTGGCTGGTGTTGTTCAGCGCGACCTTGACAGTCAGGAAACCGTTTTCACGGGCGACCCGCATCGCGCCAATGGCGATGTTGTTGAACTTGTTCATCACCACGACTGTGCTCGCGGCACTGCCAGGCGCAGGTGGCGGTGGGGTGGCGCAACCGGCCAGCAGAGCCAGGGCGGCGACAGCAATCAGTTTGAAACGCATGGAGAAGCTCCGCTTAAGGTTGGTTGACGCTGGCCACGACTTGCGGGGTGGCGCTTGGGATCACGTGGGCGGCGGCGCCACTGGCGAACACCTGATTGCCCACCGTACGCAGGCTGATCACCTGGAAGCGCTGATCGACCTTGACCGTGATTCGCGAACCGCCCAGAGCGTTTGGCAGGCTCAGTTGATGCTCGCCTTTGGTCAGGCGCAGGCGCACCACCTGGGTGTTGTCGGGCAGGGTGCGCCAAGTACGGGTATCCGCGCCTTCCATCACCGCCGACGAAATACCTACGGCCAGACCGGCCAGTGGATTGGTCTCGTTGATCTTCTTTTGCGCCACAGCGCGAGTTATCGCGCGGACGGTGGTGCGCAGGATGATCCCGGGCATATCGTCACGCAGTGCGCGGCGGGACATGGCCGTAGTGCTGTTGAGCTGGGTCAGGTTCTGTTGCTGGCCGTCGACGCCGATCTGCGCGTACGTCACGGTCGAGGTGTCAGGCTTGATCACCGGGAATGACAACGGCGTGATCACCACGTTGTTGCTGATCGGCAGTGGCAGCGGGATGCGAATCGAGTCGCGGGCCGGCGCGAGGCCGCTTTGCACGACAATCAGGATGTCGCTTTCTTCGCTTTTGCCAGCTGGCTTGTCCAGGTTCAGCAGTGCTTGTTCGAGCAACGGCGTGTTGGGCCGCAGTTCGGCGGCTTTGCGATAGCCCGGCGCGGCCAGGTCTTTTTCACCCAGGGCTTCGTAGACGAAACCGGCCAGGTAATGACTGAATGCGCTCTGATAGCTGTTCTTCAGGCCAACCACTTCAGGCGCGTCGAGACTCGCCACCGGGTAACCCTGCAGGTCCTTGTACTGAGTCTTGACGCCTTGCTTCTCGGCCTCGTCCTCGCGCTTGAGGTATTCCTTGTCGCGCAGTTCGGCGATCACCGCTTCACGTTCGTGGGTTTTCTTGATTTCGGTACGGGCACCGTCGAAATCGTTCACCGCCAGCAGGTTCAAGGCCATTTGCGTGGTCAGCATGACTTTTTCGTAGTCATAGCCTTCGTAGCGGCGGACCTTGTCATTGACCAGAAAGCTGCCGAACTGGGTCAGGTACTTGTCGGTGTCCAGCTTGACCGACTCTTCCCAGGTACCGACGACCTGGTCCGCGCTTCTCCAGGCGGTCTGGCTGCCGGTCAGGTCGCCCTTGGCGCGCAGCAGTTCACCTTTCTCGAAGTAATAGAGCAGGTCCTTGTTTTCACCTGTGTTGTTCTTTTCCAGCAGGGTCAGTGCGGCGTCGACGTGACCGCTGGCCAACTGCTGGTTGGTTTGCTGCAGTTCTGTGTCGTAGCTGCGAAAGGCCGAACAACCGGCAAGCAAAGTGACTGCGCTGAGCGCGATCGAGGTGAGGGCGCGGGATGCCATGAGTACTTCTTCCCTGAGTTTAAGCAGCCGAGCGTGCTGGTCGGGCTGGGTGAACCAATCGACAGGGAAAATGGCTTTCCATGCCAAATCCTCATAAAAAGAGGAGCTTAAATGCCCGATCGCAATAACGAGGGCGCGGCATTATAAGCGCGGATACTGGCCATGTAATGGCTTTTTAATTTCATTTTTTATAGAGATGCCATCATCCGGGAGGTGTCCAAATCCTCAAACTGTGGACGACAAAGCTTGAGCGGAAAGCATTGAGAGTGAACAATGTGTTACTTCGTATTATCAATTGAGATTCATTCATGACTGCCCCGTCCCGTTTCCTGGCCTGGCTGGTGTTCCCCTTGTTTGCCCTGTGCAGTTTCAACCTGCTGGCCGACACGGTGGAAGGTGCGCCACAGGCACTGCATTTGCTCGATTACATCGGTGCCGATTATCCGGCGACCGTGGAGGCGGGCCAGGTCATCGATGACGGCGAGTACCGCGAACAGCTGGAGTTTCTTGGCGTTTTGCAGGGGCTGATCGTTGCGCTGCCGGCCAAACCCGAGCGGGCGGAACTTGAGCAGGGCGTGAGCAATCTGCGCAACGCGGTGACCCAGCGTCAGGACGGTGCGGAGGTGGCCCGACAGGCGCGGCAATTGGGCGCGAAACTGGCGGTGGCGTATGAAGTCAGCCAGGCACCGATCATTACCCCGGATCCCACGCGCGGTGCGCCGTTGTACGCGCAGCACTGCTCGGTGTGCCATGGCGACGCCGGTGCCGGTGATGGCCCTGCAGGTGTTGGCCTGACGCCGCCACCGGCCAATCTGCGTGATGCCACGCGGCTCGACCGCCTGAGCCTGTACGCGATCTACAGCACGTTGGGGCAGGGCATCGAAGGCACGGACATGCCGGCCTTCGCCGATCAACTCGACGAGCGTCAGCGCTGGGATCTGGCGACCTATATCGCCGCGTTCAGCGCTGATCCGGCTGCGGCCAAAAGTGAAAAGAACTTCAACCTCGCCGACCTGGCCCGACAGACCCCGGTGGAAGTGCTGGCGGCCGAAGGCCCTCAGGCAGCCGCCACGTTCCGCGCCCAGCGCGCCCAACCGCCGCAGGTCAAGCGCGGCCCGGCGCAGTTGCTCGATTACACCGCCGCGACCCTCGACAAGAGCCTGGCCGCGTACCGTGCCGGCGAGCGTGAGCAGGCTTATGACCTCTCGGTAGCGGCGTACCTGGAGGGCTTCGAGCTGGTCGAAAGCTCGCTGGACAACGTCAACACCGTAGTGCGCAAGGACACTGAAAAATCCCTGATGGCTTACCGTCAATCGTTGCAGGACGGGCTGCCGATCGAGCAAGTCGAGCAACGGCTGGCGTTTGCCAAGACCAAGTTGAAGGAGTCCGCGGACCTGCTGGGCAGCGATGGCCTGAGCTGGTCGCTGAGCTATATCTCGGGCCTGCTGATTTTGCTGCGTGAAGGGCTGGAAGCGATTCTGGTGCTGGCTGCGGTGCTGGCGTTCTTGCGCAACACCGGCCAGCAGTCGGTGATTCGCAGCGTCAACATCGGTTGGGGGTTGGCGCTGGTAGCGGGTCTGGCGACCTGGGCGCTGGCGGCGTACGTGATCGATGTCAGCGGTGCCCAGCGCGAGCTGCTTGAAGGCTGTACCGCGCTGTTCGCCAGTGTCATGGTGCTCTGGCTCGGGGTGTGGATGCACGACCGTCGCCACGCGGCGGCCTGGCAGGATTACATCAAGAGCAGCCTGGTCAGCGGCGGTGGGCGTTTCGGGTTTGCCGCGCTGGCATTTTTTTCGGTCTACCGCGAGCTGTTCGAAGTGGTGCTGTTTTACGAAACCCTGTGGCTGCAAGCCGGCCCGGCCGGGCATAACGCGGTACTGGCGGGTGGCGCCACGGCGTTGGTGCTGCTGATCGGTCTGGCCTGGGTGATCCTGCGCGGCTCGGCGAAACTGCCGCTGGCGCTGTTCTTCGGGATCAACGCCGGTTTGCTCTGCGCGTTGTCGGTGGTGTTCGCCGGGCATGGCGTCAAGGCTTTGCAGGAGGCCGGGATCTTCGGCACTCGTCCGGTGCCATTCTTTGACTTCGACTGGCTGGGGATTCACGCTGACGCCTATTCGCTGGGTGCGCAGGCGGTAGCGATTCTGGCGATTGTCGTGCTGTATAGCCGTAGTCGCATGGCGGAGAAGCGGCGGGTGCAAGTGTCTTAACCGTATTCGCTGCGCTCATTATCGCGGGCAAGAGCTAGGCGCCTCCCCGCTCCTACAGGGTTTCCGTCGTGCCACAAACACGTGAACGACACGAATCCGTAGGAGCAAAGCTTGCCCGCGGTGCTTTTCAAAGGAGAAAACACACAATGCGTGTCTGGATCGATGCCGACGCCTGCCCTCGGGCAGCCAAGGATCTGGTGGTGAAGTTTGCGCTCAAGCGCCAATTCGAGGTGGTGATGGTGGCTGGGCAGCCGCAGATCAAGCCGGGCCTGGCTCTGGTGAAGCTGATCGTGGTGCCGAGCGGCCCGGACGCGGCCGACGATTACCTGGTGGAGCACGCAGTGCCGGGTGAGTTGGTGATTTGCAGCGATGTGCCGCTGGCCGACCGCTTGGTGAAGAAAGGCGTTGCCGCGCTGGATCCGCGGGGCAAGGAGTTCGATGCGCAGAACATGGGCGATCGGCTGGCAGTGCGTAACCTGTTCACCGACCTGCGCGAGCAGGGTCAAATGGGTGGCGGGCCAGCGCCGTTTGGCGATCGCGAGAAGCAGGCGTTCGCCAATGCGCTGGACCGGATCATCACCCGGCTATCCCGGCCATGATGATCGTTCCCACGCAGAGCATGGGAACGATCAGGTGTCATGCGTCGTTTTCGTGAGTCAGCTCTAAAACCCGATCAACCAGCTTGTTGATCCCTGAAGCCGCTTCGCTGATTGATTGCGCCAGCATATAGGCCGGAGTGCTGACCAGTTTGCGTGCCTTGTCTTCGATGATCTCGCCGACGGCGCAATCGACATGGGTCGCGCCCATTCGGGTCATGGCGGCGGCGGTGTCGGCGTCGTTGCCGATGGTGCAGGTCACGCCCGGGCCGTAGATTTTCGCCGCCAACGCCGGTGAGATGCAGATCAGGCCAACCGGTTTTCCGGCTTCGGCAAAGGCTTCGGCCAGCGCCAGGACATCTGGCTGAATGCTGCAACCGGCGCCTTCGATGGCGAAGTTGGACAGGTTCTTCGCCGCACCAAAACCACCGGGCACGATCAACGCATCGAAGTCTTCGGCGTTGGCCTCGCGCAGGTCTTTCACTTGCCCGCGAGCGATGCGCGCCGACTCCACCAGCACGTTGCGCGACTCGGGCATTTCTTTGCCCGTCAGGTGGTTGACCACATGCAATTGCGCGATATCAGGGGCGAAACATTGCACCTGCGCGCCGCGTTGGTCGAGGCGCAGCAGGGTCATCACGCTTTCATGGATCTCGGCGCCGTCATACACGCCACAGCCGGAAAGTATCACTGCAACTTTTTTGCTCATGGGTTCTTCTCCAGTTTCATGGCATTAAATGTCCACTAATTTGTCACTCGTTGCCATAGGGTTATTTCACGGCTACACCTAGGATCAGTCATCACCATTGCGATCAGGTCGCGTCATGGACTTCATTCTGTATGCGGTGCCGTTTTTCTTCGTGTTGATTGCCGTCGAGCTGCTGGCGGATCGTTGGCGCGGGGTGCGTAATTATCGCCTGGCGGATGCGATCAACAGCCTCAGCACCGGCGTGTTGTCGACCACCACCGGCCTGCTGACCAAAGGTATGGGGCTGGTGACGTACGCGTTTGCGCTGAAGCATCTGGCGTTGTTCGAGCTGTCGGTCGAGAGCATTTGGGTCTGGGTGTTTGCCTTTGTCCTCTATGACTTCTGCTACTACTGGCTGCACCGCATGGGGCATGAGCGCAACATCCTTTGGGCGGCGCATTCGGTGCATCACCAAAGCGAGGACTACAACCTCTCCACGGCGTTGCGCCAGACCAGCACCGGGTTCCTGCTGAGCTGGATTTTCTACTTGCCGATGGCGGTGCTCGGTGTGCCGCTAATGGTATTCGTCAGCGTCGCGGCGCTGAATCTGCTGTACCAATTTTGGGTTCACACCAAACACATTCCCAAGCTTGGCTGGTTCGAATGGTTCTTCGTCACGCCCTCCAACCATCGGGCTCACCATGCGCAGAACGCGCTCTACATGGATCGCAACTATGGTGGGGTGTTCATTATCTGGGATCGGCTGTTTGGCTCGTTCCAGGAAGAGGACGACAACGAACCGGTGATTTTCGGCGTGACCACACCGTTGGCGAGCTGGAACCCGTTGTGGGCGAACGTGCAGTTCTATGCGCAGTTATGGGCCGATGCACGACGCGCCGAACGCTGGTGGGACAAGCTGCGAATCTGGTTCATGCGCACCGGTTGGCGGCCGGCGGACGTGGCGGCGAAGTACCCGATAAACAAGCCGGACCTGAGTCAGTTCCGAAAATTCGAGGTGCCGCTGGACGGACGACAGCAGGTGTATATCGCGCTGCAGTTTTGCCTGTATATCGCGCTGGGCAGCTACCTGATGAATCTGGAACGAAGCTTGCCAGCCGCGGCCCTGGTGTTGGGCTGGGGGGCGGTGGCGCTGGGTTTGTTTGTGCTGGGCGTAGCCCTGGAGAATCGCCCGCAGGCGTTGAAACTGGAGTTGCTGCGGCTGGCGCTGAACTTGCCGCTGGTGTGGCTGGCGCCGCTGGTCGGGCTATGGCCGGCCAGCGCGGTGGGCTGGATCGGCCTGCTCAGTTACAGCCTTCTCAGCGGCATCGGTCTCTACTGCTGCAAAAACCGCATCACTCGACTGGCGTCGTAGGTTCGCTGTTCTTGGCTTTTTCAGCTTGCAGGACCTGATCGTCTTCGTAGATCTGCTTGGCAAGGCGAGCATTCTTGAAGCGTCGGCGCAGCCACAGGCAGAAGCCCAGCACCAGCAGGGCGCCGAGTACCCACAGTTCGTACTTCTTGACGCTGCCGAGCATGCCTTCGAGCACCGCGCCAAAGTGGTAAGCGGCAGCCGCCAGGGCACTAGCCCATATCGCCGCACCAATACCATTGAGTATCAGGTAGCGTCCCGGCGGGTAACCCGACAGGCCGATGGCCACGGGCATTACCGTGCGCAGGCCGTAGACGAAGCGAAAGCTCAGCACCCAGATATCCGGGTGCTTGCGGATATGCTCCAGCGCCCGATCGCCCATCAGTTGCCAGCGTGGTTTGCGCGCCAGCAGTTTGCGGCCGTGCTTGCGCCCCAGGAAGTACCACAGCTGATCGCCGGCGTAACTGCCGAAGAACGCCACGACCACCACCAGGTTGATATCCATGTATCCGCGGAACGCGAGGAAGCCTGCGAGTACCAGAATGGTTTCGCCTTCGAAGAACGTGCCGAGGAAAAGGGCAAAGTAGCCGAAGTCATGCAGAAATTGTTGGAGCATTGTCTGGGTGCTGGCGAAATGAACGCGCAGCCTAACCCTTCAGACACATTCAGGAAAGTGTCGAAATGTGTCTCGACGTGAACATTTCCTACAAGGACAATGGTTGCGACTACAGGTCACAGGGGTGCACATAACTGTCATACGTTAGTCATAATGGGCGCTTATAACTGTCACGCTCGCCCGCCAGCGCGGGCTCAGGAGTCTGCCGTGAGCTTTACCCCCGCCAACCGTTTGTTTCCTGCAACCCGCCTGCGTCGCAACCGTCGTGATGAATTTTCTCGCCGTCTGGTCCGTGAAAACGTTCTGACCACCAATGACCTGATTCTTCCGGTCTTTGTGCTGGACGGTGAAAACCGTCGCGAAGCGGTTGCCTCGATGCCGGGCGTCGAACGTCTGACCATCGACCTGTTGCTCGAAGAAGCGGCCCAGTGGGTCGAGCTGGGCATTCCAGCCGTGGCGCTGTTCCCGGTGACCCCGCCCGAACTCAAATCCCTCGACGCTGCTGAAGCCTGGAACCCGGAGGGCATCGCCCAGCGCGCCACCCGCGCCCTGCGTGCACGCTTCCCGGAGCTGGGGGTGATTACCGACGTCGCGCTGGACCCGTTCACCACCCACGGTCAGGACGGTATTCTGGATGAAGAAGGCTATGTGCAGAACGACATCACTGTCGATGCGCTGGTCAAGCAGGCGCTGTCCCATGCGGCTGCCGGTGCGCAGGTGGTTGCTCCGTCGGACATGATGGACGGCCGCATCCAGGCGATTCGTGAAGCGCTGGAACTGGCCGATCACGTCAACGTGCGGATCATGGCTTACTCGGCCAAGTACGCGAGTGCCTACTATGGCCCGTTCCGCGATGCGGTCGGTTCGGCGTTGAACCTGGGCAAGGCGAACAAGGCGTCCTATCAAATGGACCCGGCCAACGGCAATGAAGCGTTGCACGAGGTGGCCAGCGACTTGTCAGAAGGCGCGGATATGGTCATGGTCAAGCCAGGCATGCCGTACCTGGATATCCTTTACCGCGTCAAAGAAGAATTTAAAGTGCCGACCTTTGTCTATCAGGTCAGCGGTGAATACGCGATGCACATGGCAGCGATCCAGAATGGCTGGTTGAGCGAAGGGGTTATTCTTGAATCCCTGACCGCCTTTAAACGTGCTGGCGCTGATGGCATCCTGACTTACTTTGCCGTACGTGCCGCTCAATTGTTACGAGAGCAACAATAGCCCTCCCAGGAACACTCGATGAATACCGAAGGACTCTCTGAAGTTGCCGTAAACGAAGCTCAACCTGTGGTTGAGCCAGTCGTCGAAACCTCGCTTACGCTGGAGCCTGCTCCACCCGCGGTGGTAGCCGAAGCGGCGCCTGCTCTGCCTGCGGTCGCGATTCCTGGTCTGGATGACAGCAGCCTGTACATCCATCGCGAGCTGTCGCAACTGCAGTTCAACATCCGCGTGCTGGAACAGGCGCTGGATGAGTCCTATCCGTTGCTGGAACGGCTGAAGTTTTTGCTGATTTTCTCCAGCAACCTGGACGAGTTCTTCGAGATTCGCGTTGCGGGGCTTAAAAAGCAGATCACCTTTGCCCGTGAACAAGCCGGTGCCGATGGTCTGCAACCGCATCAGGCGCTGGCACGGATCAGCGATCTGGTGCACGGCCACGTCGATCGCCAATACGCGATCCTCAACGATATTCTGTTGCCGGAACTGGAAAAACATCAGGTCCGTTTCATCCGTCGTCGCTACTGGACCACCAAGCTCAAGACCTGGGTGCGCCGCTATTTCCGCGACGAGATCGCGCCGATCATCACCCCGATCGGTCTCGACCCGACGCACCCGTTCCCGTTGCTGGTGAACAAGAGCCTGAACTTCATCGTCGAACTCGAAGGTATCGATGCGTTCGGTCGCGATTCCGGTCTGGCTATCATCCCGGCACCGCGTTTGCTGCCGCGTGTGATCAAGGTGCCGGAAGAAGTCGGTGGCACCGGCGACAACTATGTGTTCCTGTCGTCGATGATCCACGCTCACGCCGACGACCTGTTCCAGGGCATGAAGGTCAAGGGCTGCTACCAGTTCCGCCTGACCCGAAACGCAGACCTGGCGGTCGACACCGAAGACGTCGAAGACCTGGCACGCGCACTGCGCGGCGAGCTGTTCTCCCGTCGCTACGGTGATGCGGTGCGTCTGGAAGTCGCGGACACCTGCCCGAAACACCTGGCCGACTACCTGCTCAAACAGTTCAATCTGCAAGAGACCGAGCTGTATCGGGTCAACGGTCCGGTCAACCTGACGCGGCTGTTCAGCATCACCGGCCTGGACAGTCACCCAGAGCTGCAATACACGCCGTTCACCCCGCAGATTCCGAAACTGCTGCAAAACAGCGAGAACATTTTCAGCGTGATCAGCAAGCAGGACATCCTGCTGCTGCACCCGTTCGAGTCCTTCACCCCGGTGGTCGATTTGCTGCGCCAGGCTGCCAAGGACCCGCACGTTTTGGCGGTCCGTCAGACCCTCTACCGCAGCGGTGCCAACTCGGAAATCGTCGATGCCCTGGTCGACGCGGCGCGTAACGGCAAAGAGGTCACCGCGGTGATCGAATTGCGCGCGCGGTTCGACGAAGAGTCCAACCTGCAACTGGCCAGCCGTCTGCAAGCCGCTGGCGCGGTGGTGATCTACGGCGTGGTGGGTTTCAAGACCCACGCCAAGATGATGCTGATCCTGCGCCGCGAGGCTGGCGAGATTGTCCGCTACGCCCACTTGGGTACCGGCAACTACCACGCCGCCAACGCCCGCCTGTACACCGACTACAGCCTGCTGACGTCCGACGACGCCTTGTGCGAAGACGTCGGCAAACTGTTCAGCCAGTTGATCGGCATGGGTAAAACCCTGCGCATGAAGAAACTGCTGCACGCGCCGTTCACGCTGAAGAAGGGCATGCTCGACATGATTGCCCGGGAGACCCAGTTCGCCCTTGATGGCAAGCCGGCGCACATCATCGCCAAGTTCAACTCGCTGACCGACCCTAAGGTCATCCGCGCGCTGTACAAGGCCAGCCAGTCGGGGGTGCGGATTGATCTGGTGATACGCGGCATGTGCTGCCTGCGGCCGGGTATCGCCGGGGTTTCGCACAACATCCACGTGCGCTCGATCATCGGTCGCTTCCTGGAGCACACGCGGGTCTTCTACTTCCTTAACGGCGGTGAAGAGCAGATGTTCCTGTCGAGTGCTGACTGGATGGAGCGCAACCTCGATAAACGCGTCGAGACGTGCTTCCCGGTGGAAGGCAAGAAGCTGATTACCCGGGTCAAGAAAGAACTGGAGCTTTACCTCACCGATAACACCCACAGCTGGAGCCTGCAGCCGGACGGCCGTTACATCCGCAACACGCCGACCGGCAACCAGAACCCGCGTAGCGCCCAGGCAACCTTGCTGGAGCGTTTGGGTAGCCCGATTCTGAGTGTGAGTTAACGCAGGAGAGGGACCGGCATGATGCAAAAGGGCGATCTGCAAGGATCGCCCTTTTGTTTTCAGTGAACGTTAAGCACGAAGTTGACGCGGGTCAGCCATTCCGCTTCCAGCGCGAAGTCAGCCTGGGTCAGCTGGTTTTCGTCCAGCCAGTTCTCCGGGAACAGCACATCCAGGGTATCGCCGTTGGCCTGCAAGGTGACCTGCGGCATCTTTTGGGTGCCACGGATGTGATGGAACAGAATCGCGAAGCGCAGCAGCACGCAGAGGCGAATCAGCTTGATGCCGTCATCGCCGAACTCGGCAAACCTGTCCTTGGGAATGTTGCGGCGGTGGCCGCGTACCAGCAGCGCCAGCATCAGTTGGTCTTCACGGGAAAAACCGGCCAGATCGGAGTGTTCGATCAGGTAGGCGCCGTGTTTGTGGAATTGATAATGGGCGATATCCAGCCCGATTTCGTGGACCTTGGCGGCCCAGCCGAGCAGTTCGCGCCAGACGCCGTCATTCAGGTCCCAGTCATCGGCCACCTGGTCGAACGCATGAAGCGCTTTGCGTTCGACGCGGTCGGCCTGTTCCACGTCGACGTGGTAACGCTCCATGAGCGAGCTGAGAGTGCGTTCGCGGACGTCTTCGTGGTGATGACGGCCCAGCAGGTCATAGAGCACGCCTTCGCGCAGGGCGCCTTCACAGTGGTCCATGCGTTGCAGTTCGAGGGCGTCGAAGATTGCTTCGAGAATCGCCAGGCCAGCCGGGAAAATCGCCCGGCGATCCGGTTTGATGCCTTCGAAATCGATTTTTTCAACGTCACCGAGTTTGATCAGCTTGCGCTTGAGCCAGGACAGGCCTTCGGCATTGACCTCGCCAGTCCCGTGGCCACCCGCTTTCAGCGCCAGACCAATGGCACGGATGGTGCCCGAGGAGCCGATCGCTTCGTCCCAGGTCAGGCGATGCAAGGCATGTTCAATGCTCATGATCTCCAGCCGCGCCGCAGTGTAGGCCTGGGCGTAACGGGCCGGAGTGATCTTACCGTCGCGGAAATAGCGCTGGGTGTAGCTGACGCAGCCCATTTGCAGGCTTTCGCGCAGCAGCGGTTCGAAGCGCTGGCCGATGATGAATTCGGTACTGCCACCGCCGATATCGGCTACCAGACGCTTGCCCGGTGTGTCGGCGAGGGTGTGGGAGACGCCAAGGTAGATCAGGCGGGCTTCTTCACGACCGGAGATGACTTCTACCGGGTGACCGAGGATTTCTTCGGCGCGACGGATGAATTCGCCACGGTTGCGCGCCTCACGCAGGGCGTTGGTGCCGACGATCCGCACGGCGCCCGGTGGCATGCCGTTGATCAGTTGGGCAAAGCGCTTCAGGCAATCGAGCCCGCGCTGCATGGATTCTTCGGTAAGTTGGCGCTCTTCGTCGATCCCCGCGGCCAACTGAACCTTCTCGCCAAGCCGCTCGAGAATACGGATTTCATTGTGCAGGGCCTTGGCCACGACCATATGAAAGCTGTTCGAGCCCAGGTCTATAGCGGCGATCAGGGACAGATTCTTGGCTTGGGATTGAGGCATGGTGAGGGGGTCTCGGTCGATAACCTCGACATCCTGCCACGATCAACCGCTGCCGCCAACGCACACGAATTAAAGCATTGATATGACGCACGAAACTCGGTGGCTCGAGCGTCTATCCCCTGTGGCGAGGGAGCTTGCTCCCGCTGGAGCGCGAAGCGGTCCTCAATGGTGGGCCCGATTTCTACCAGGCAGACCGCATCTGCAGGCCTTACGACTGCTGCGCAGTCGAGCGGGAGCAAGCTCCCTCGCCACAAGGCTTCAGCCCGCCGCCTCAACGGTACCGATGAAATTCGCCAGCTCTGCCGTCTGCGGGTTGGCAAACAACACTTTCGGATCGCCCACCTCGTGCACCTTGCCCTGGTGCATGAACACCAGTTTGTCGCCGACTTCACGGGCGAAGCGCATTTCGTGGGTGACCATGATCAGCGTCATTCCGTCCCTGGCCAGTTGCCGGACCACGCTCAGCACCTCGTTGACCAGCTCGGGATCAAGTGCCGAGGTGATTTCGTCGCACAGCAGCACTTTCGGCGACATTGCCAGGGCCCGGGCAATCGCAACACGCTGTTGCTGGCCGCCGGACAGTCGATCCGGGAACGCATCGAATTTCTCCGCGAGCCCGACCCGCTCCAGCATCTGTCGCGCCAGCCCGGCGGCTTTGGTCTTGGAGACTTTCTGCACCACTTGCGGCGCGAGCATGACGTTTTCGCCCACCGTCAGGTGCGGGAACAGGTTGAATTGCTGAAACACCATGCCGACCTTCTGCCGCAGGCTGCGCAGGTCGGCGCGGGCGGCGTCGAGGTATTCGCCGTCGACTTCGATCACCCCGTCGTTGATCGACTCCAGGCCGTTCAAGGTGCGCAGCAGGGTCGATTTCCCCGAGCCGCTACGCCCGATGATCGCCACCACCTGGCCTTCGTTGACGCTCAGGTCGATGCCTTTGAGCACATGGTGATCGCCGTAATATTTATGCAGGGCGGAAATTCTAAGCAGAGGCATGCAGTCTCCTTTCCAGGTAGCGGGCACTGAGGGACAACGGGTAGCAGAGCAGGAAGTAACCGAGCGCCACGAGGCCGTAGACCATGAAGGGTTCGAAGGTTGCATTGGCGAGCATGCCGCCGGTTTTGGTGAGTTCGGTGAAGCCGATGATCGAGGTCACCGCCGTGCCCTTGACCACCTGCACCGAGAAGCCCACGGTCGGTGCCACGGCAATGCGCAGGGCTTGCGGCAGGATCACGTGGCGCAGCTGTTCAAAGGGATTGAGCGCCAGGCTTGCCGACGCTTCCCACTGACCGTTGGCGATCGAATCGACGCAGCCGCGCCAGATCTCCGCCAGGTAAGCGCTGGTAAACAGCGTCAAGGCAATCGCCGCCGCCAGCCACGGCGAAATCTCGATCCCCAGCAGCGCTACGCCGAAAAACACCAGAAACAGCTGCATCAACAGCGGTGTGCCCTGGAACAGCTCGATGTAGGTGCGGGCGAAACCTCGTGGCAGGGCGTTTTTCGAGATACGCAGGGTCATGATCAGCAAGCCGATCAGCCCGCCACCGATAAACGCCACCAGCGACAGTGCCAGGGTCCATTGCAGGCCGGTGAGCAGGTTGCGGACGATGTCCCAGAAGGTGAAATCGCTCATTGGCCGTTCCTCGCAATGTAGCGTCGCCCAATCCAGTTCAGTAGCTGGCGGATCAACAAAGCCATGCACAGGTAGACCAGCGTGGTCAGGGCGTAGGTTTCGAAGGCGCGGAAGTTGCGCGACTGAATGAAGTTGGCGGCAAAACTCAGTTCTTCCGTGGCGATCTGCGAGCACACCGCCGAACCGAGCATAACGATGATGATCTGGCTGCTCAGGGCCGGCCAGACCTTGCCCAGCGCCGGCAGCAGCACCACATGGCGGAACGCTTCGAAGCGGCTCATCGCCAACGCCGCCGCAGCTTCCAGCTGGCCACGCGGAATCGCTTGAATGCCTGCGCGAATGATTTCCGTCGAATAGGCGCCGAGGTTGATCACCATCGCCAGCACCGCCGCCTGCCATTCGGAGATTTGCAGGCCCAGCGACGGCAAGCCGAAGAAAATGAAGAACAGTTGCACCAGAAACGGTGTATTGCGGATCAACTCGACGTAAACCCCGAAAATCCCGGCAAACGGACGGATGTTCCACGCCCGCACCACTGCGCCGACAATCCCCAGGCTCACCCCGAGCAGTGCGCCGATGGCCGTCAGCTCAAGGGTGAACAGCGCACCGCGCAGCAACAGGTCGGTGTTGTGCACCACCGGTAAAAAGTCGAACTGATAGGCCATGGACAGTTTCCTCGATTAAGCGCCGTCGCGACGATCAGAGATCGGCCGGCAGCGGCTGCTTGAGCCAGGTTTGCGCATTTTTCTCGAGGCTGCCGTCGGTCCTGGCGGTGGCAAGGATCTGATTGACCTTGTCCAGCAGCGCCGGCTCGTTCTTGTTCACGCCGACGTAGACCGGCGAATCCTTGAGCTTCACTTTCAGCGCCGGAATGCGTTTCGGGTTGCGTTCACTGATGGTCACCATCACCACGTTGCCGCTGGCGATCAGGTCGACTTGCCCTGCGAGGTAGGCGGCGACGGTCGAGTTGTTGTCTTCGAAGCGCTTGATGGTCACGCCTTGCGGCGCTACGGCAGTCAACTCGATGTCTTCGATGGCGCCACGGGTGACGCTGACGGTTTTGCCCTTGAGGTCATCCAGGCTGTTGATGGCGGCGTCTGGCGGGCCGAACACCGCGAGATAGAAGGGTGCATAGGCGCGGGAGAAGTCGATGACCTTCTCGCGCTCAAGGTTTTTGCCAAGGCTGGAGATCACCAGGTCGACCTTGCCGGTGGTCAGGAATGGAATGCGGTTGGTGCTGTTGACCGGCGTCAGTTCGAGTTTGACCTTGAGCTGGTCGGCCAGCAGTTTGGCGGTGTCGATGTCGAGGCCACGGGGTTTCATGTCGGGGCCCACCGAGCCAAACGGCGGAAAGTCCTGAGGCACGGCAACCTTGAGCGTGCCGCGCTTGACCACATCCTCGAGGCCGTCGGCATGGGCGGGGAGCTGACAGAACATCAGGCTGGCGAACAGGGCAGTGAGCAGGGCGCTGCAACGCTGGGTCATGGCAAATCTCCGGATTCGGCAAGTGATTTCTGCGAGTCGACAGAGCACAGCCCATGCCAACCTCCGGCGAAATGCGTGCAAAGCCGCGGATTTACTGACGTTGATCGGTCTTACTGGTCTGAACAGTTGCCGATTTTTTCGCACCTTGATCGGGCATCGGCCAAAGCGCTCGACCCCCCGTGGGGCACGACTTGCCTGACTCGGCGATTAGCTTTACAACTAGCCGCTCACTGGCTTGGCTCGTCTGAAAAACCATGAATTCGATCTCCCGCGCCGTACCTGAAGTGGCGCTGCACGCCATCCGTAAACTGATTACCGAACAGGGGTTCGGGCCGGGGGACGTGCTGCCTTCGCAGCGTGACCTGGCACTGCAATTGGGCGTGAGCCGGGCGTCGCTGCGTGAAGCGTTGTCATCCTTGAGTGCCTTGGGGGTGATCAGCGTGCAGCCAGGCAAAGGAGTATTCGTGCAGGCAGTCGAGCCATCCCCGGCAGTGTCGGGAGTGAGTTGGCCGTTCGCGGCTCAAGCCTCGCCTGTGGATATCTTTCAGTTGCGCTATGCCCTGGAAGGTTTTGCGGCGGGGTTGGCGGCGGTGACATTGAGCGCCGATGAGCTCGATGCCCTTGAAGATAACGTCACAGCGATGCGCGACGAGTTGCGTGCCGGGGACTTCGATGCGGCGGCGCGGCTGGACTTCGAGTTTCATCGGCGAATGCTGCTGGCCAGTGGCAATCAGGCGATGTTGAGCATTCTGACGGCGAGTGCCGAACTCTTTCTGGAGAGCCAGAAACTACCGTTTATCCGGGCCGAACGGGCCATGGAAACCTGGCAGGAACACCGCAAGATCCTCCGGGCGCTGGCCCGTCGGTCTTCGGGGGCCGCGCAGAAGGCTATGCAGGAGCACGTGCGCAACGCGGCCCTGCGCACTGGAATCTCCTTCGTGACCCCCGCCACGGCGTGACTTGAGCTATACCCAAACTCATGCACCACCATAGCGAGACTCAATCATCTGCGGCTTCCTGAACGAGGG
Organism: Pseudomonas sp. CVAP#3; assembly: GCF_018986375.1. Lineage (NCBI taxonomy): Bacteria > Pseudomonadati > Pseudomonadota > Gammaproteobacteria > Pseudomonadales > Pseudomonadaceae > Pseudomonas > Pseudomonas sp. CVAP#3. Next base: position 25,578 of record NZ_JAHMSC010000016.1, on the reverse strand, counting down.
AAGGGCGGCTATGATGGGCCACGTTTTTTTGCTTACAACCTGGAGACTTCCATGAGCAGCGATCTTATCAAACACGTTAGCGACGCTAGCTTCGAAGCTGACGTACTCAAGGCCGAAGGTGCTGTACTGGTCGACTACTGGGCTGAGTGGTGTGGCCCATGCAAGATGATCGCTCCGGTTCTGGACGAAATCGCTGAAACCTACAAAGGCAAACTGACCGTTGCCAAGCTGAACATCGACGAAAACCAGGAAACCCCGGCCAAGCACGGCGTACGTGGTATCCCGACCCTGATGTTGTTCAAGAACGGCAACGTCGAAGCGACCAAGGTCGGCGCGCTGTCGAAGTCGCAACTGGCTGCCTTCCTCGACGCCAACATTTAAGCGTTGTTGCAAGAGTCATCCAAAAAGCCCCGCAAATAGCGGGGCTTTTTCGTTATTCAGGGCTAGACGCTCCGAAACTCAGGTGTTACATTCGGCCCCGCACTGGTTTCTCCAGCGCCCCCTGCAAGCCGTCGCCGACGCTCTCCTTTTCGAATAAGTACGCGATCCTGTCGCCTTCTCTGCGGCGCGGCCTCATTAAGCCAAAAGCTTAATTTCCCCCCCTCCATAAATGATTACGTCATTCCTATATGAATCTGACTGAACTCAAGCAAAAGCCGATTACCGAACTGCTCGAATTGGCCGAACAGATGGGCATAGAAAATATGGCCCGTTCGCGCAAGCAGGATGTGATTTTCTCCTTGCTGAAAAAGCACGCGAAAAGCGGCGAGGAAATCTCCGGTGATGGCGTGCTGGAGATTCTCCAGGACGGCTTCGGCTTTCTCCGCTCTGCAGACGCCTCCTATCTTGCCGGCCCAGACGATATCTACGTCTCGCCGAGCCAGATCCGTCGCTTCAACTTGCGCACCGGTGACACCATCGTTGGCAAGATCCGTCCTCCAAAGGAAGGCGAGCGTTATTTCGCACTGCTCAAGGTCGACACGATCAACTACGATCGTCCCGAGAACGCGAAAAACAAGATTCTCTTCGAGAACCTGACCCCGCTGTTCCCGACCGTGCGCATGAAGATGGAAGCCGGTAACGGTTCCACCGAAGACCTCACCGGTCGTGTCATCGACCTGTGCGCCCCGATCGGTAAAGGCCAGCGCGGTCTGATCGTTGCTCCGCCAAAAGCGGGCAAGACGATCATGCTGCAGAACATCGCTGCCAACATCGCTCGTAACAACCCTGAAGTTCATCTGATCGTGCTGCTGATCGACGAACGTCCGGAAGAAGTAACCGAAATGCAGCGCACCGTGCGCGGCGAAGTGGTTGCCTCGACGTTCGACGAGCCGCCAACCCGCCACGTGCAGGTTGCCGAAATGGTGATCGAGAAGGCCAAGCGCCTGGTTGAACACAAGAAAGACGTGGTCATCTTGCTCGACTCCATCACCCGTCTGGCGCGTGCCTACAACACCGTGATCCCGAGCTCCGGCAAGGTCCTCACCGGTGGTGTCGATGCCCACGCCCTGGAGAAACCAAAGCGTTTCTTCGGTGCTGCTCGGAACATCGAAGAAGGCGGCTCGCTGACTATCATCGCTACCGCGCTGGTTGAAACCGGCTCGAAGATGGATGAAGTGATCTACGAAGAGTTCAAAGGCACCGGCAACATGGAACTGCCTCTGGATCGCAAGATCGCTGAAAAGCGCGTCTTCCCGGCGATCAACATCAACCGCTCCGGCACCCGCCGCGAAGAGTTGCTGACCGCCGACGACGAGCTGCAGCGCATGTGGATCCTGCGCAAGCTGCTGCATCCTATGGATGAAGTCGCTGCCATCGAGTTCCTGGTCGACAAGCTGAAACAGACCAAGACCAACGATGAGTTCTTCCTGTCGATGAAACGCAAGTAAATCGCGGAAGACCAAAAAAGCCGGGGAAACCCGGCTTTTTGCTATTTGATTTTTGATGATTTGCCAGGCCACTCTTCTGAACGGGTGGGTTCGAGGCTAAACTCATGCCCCCGAACGCCATGGCCAAAACGAGGCTAATGCATGCAGTATCGCGACTTGCGCGACTTTATCAGCGGCCTGGAGCAGCGCGGCGAGCTCAAGCGCATCCAGGTTCCGGTTTCACCAGTGCTGGAAATGACCGAGGTCTGCGATCGCACCTTGCGGGCCAAGGGCCCGGCGTTGCTGTTCGAAAACCCGACCGGTTATGACATCCCCGTGCTCGGCAACCTGTTCGGTACGCCTGAGCGCGTGGCCCTGGGCATGGGCGCCGAAGCCGTCAGCGAACTGCGCGAGATTGGCAAGCTGCTGGCCTTCCTCAAAGAGCCCGAGCCGCCAAAGGGGCTGAAAGACGCCTGGTCCAAGCTGCCGATTTTCCGCAAAATCATCGCCATGGCGCCAAAAGTCGTCAAAGACGCGATCTGCCAGGAAGTGGTCATCGAAGGCGATGACGTCGACCTGGCAATGCTGCCAGTGCAGACCTGCTGGCCTGGCGACGTCGGCCCGCTGATCACCTGGGGCCTGACGGTCACCAAAGGCCCGAACAAGGATCGCCAGAACCTCGGCATCTATCGCCAGCAGGTGATTGGCCGCAACAAAGTCATCATGCGCTGGTTGAGTCACCGTGGCGGCGCGCTGGACTACCGCGAGTGGTGCGAAAAACATCCGGGCCAGCCATTCCCGGTGTCCGTGGCATTGGGTGCCGACCCTGCAACCATTCTCGGCGCGGTAACGCCGGTGCCGGACAGCCTGTCCGAGTACGCCTTCGCCGGCCTCTTGCGTGGTAACCGCACCGAGCTTGTGAAGTGCCGTGGTAACGACCTGCAAGTGCCGGCCACCGCCGAGATCATCCTCGAAGGCGTGATCCATCCGGGCGAAATGGCTGACGAAGGTCCTTACGGCGACCACACCGGCTATTACAACGAAGTCGACAGCTTCCCGGTGTTCACCGTCGAACGCATCACGCACCGCATCAAGCCGATCTACCACAGCACCTACACCGGCCGTCCACCGGATGAGCCGGCGATCCTCGGTGTGGCGCTGAACGAAGTGTTCGTGCCGATCCTGCAAAAGCAGTTCCCGGAGATCACCGACTTCTACTTGCCGCCCGAAGGCTGCTCGTACCGCATGGCTGTCGTGACCATGAAAAAGCAGTACCCCGGCCATGCCAAGCGGGTAATGCTCGGTGTCTGGTCGTTTTTACGACAGTTCATGTACACCAAGTTCGTTATCGTCACTGACGACGATATCAACGCCCGCGACTGGAACGACGTGATCTGGGCCATCACCACGCGCATGGACCCCAAGCGCGACACGGTGATGATCGATAACACGCCGATCGACTACCTCGACTTCGCCTCGCCGATTTCCGGCCTGGGTTCGAAGATGGGACTCGATGCCACGCATAAATGGCCCGGCGAAACCACTCGCGAGTGGGGCCGGGTAATCGTCAAGGATGAGGCGGTGACACGCCGGATCGATGCCATCTGGAATCAATTAGGAATAGATTGATGCGTGTAACCTTGCAGCCGTCCGGAGCAGTGCTTGAGATATTGCCCGGCGAGCGGATTCTCGATGGGGCGCGGCGTTTGGGCTATGAGTGCCCGCAAAGCTGCCGTAATGGAAACTGCCACGTTTGCGCGGCGTTACTGGTCGAAGGTCGGGTCAAGCAGACCGGCGATGTGCGCGATCACGGTGAGTTCTACACTTGCATAGCAGAGCCGCTGGAAGACTGCATCGTATTGTGGGATGGCGTCCTTGCGCTGGGAGAACTACCGGTGCGCAGCCTGTCGTGTCAGGTCACTGAATGCGTAGACGTCGGCGGTGATACCTGGCGGGTTCGACTGCGGGCACCGGCGGGCAAGCCGCCGCGCTATCACGCCGGGCAGTACCTGCTGATCGAGCGCGAGAATGGCGAGAAATCCGCCTTCTCGCTGGCCTCTGCGCCGCATTCAGGACGAGATCTGGAACTGCATGTGCTGGCGCGCGAAGCCAGTGCGCTCAGCCTGATCGAGCAGTTGCAGCGCAATCGCATGGTGCGCATTGAAATGCCCTTCGGCGATACGCATCTGGCCGAGTTGCCTGACTGCCCGCTGGTGTTGATGGCGGCGGGTACCGGCATGGGGCAGATCCACAGCCTGATCGAGCATTGCCGGGCCAAGGGCTTCAAGCATCCGGTACACCTGTACTGGGGCGTGCGGCGGCCGGAAGACTTCTATCAGATCGAACATTGGGATGAATGGCTGAAGCTGCCCAACCTGTTCCTGCACAAGGTCGTCAGCGATCTGTGCGGTTGGGAAGGGCGTTGCGGCATGCTGCATGAGGCGGTTTGCGAGGATTTCCCCGACCTGAAGTCCCTGCATGTGTACGCCAGCGGTTCGCCGGCGATGGTTTACGGTACGCTGGACGCCTTGGTCAACGCCGGGATGGACGCGCACCAGATGCGCGCTGACGTCTTCGCCTACGCGCCCCGTCCGCAAGCAAGCTAAAAGCGCACGCCGGTGGTGATCATGGCTGCGTTAAAGCCGAGCAGAACCAGCTCGGCGGCGACCGGGCCGTAATGAGCGCCCAGTGATGGAATGATCACGGGCGCGACACCGAAGTGGTTGAGCGGAATCTTGTCCTTGTACTCGCCGCTGTAACCCTGGAGTAATCCACCGGTCAGCTTTATATACACCGGATAGTCGGCGCTCTCGTAACGCTTCCCCGCATAGGCGTAATACGAGCGCTGACTGAACGAGTTACGAAAAGTCACCGCACCAAACAGCCAGCCGGATGCTTCATTGCGTTCAAGGCCGATCAGGTCCTGATTGTTATTGTGATCGGGGTCTGGCGAATAGTGTTTGGTGTAGAGGCTACCTTGCAGGTACCAGAAGCCCTTGTCTGCTTGAGTCGGGCTTTCGACTGCCAGCGCCGGAGTGGCCAGCGCCAGTAACAGCAGCCCGTACATTTTCAGGTTTTTCATCTTGCGACCTCTATTGGTAATTCGGCTTGCGCCTGTGGAGGCTGCTATACGCCTGTATTCAAAGAAGGGGCGGCAGGGTATCAGACGAGTACGTCAGAAAGATCTGTTAAATGACGGTTGATTCTGAACGGCCGCAAGGCTTATGCATATTTCATTCGGGTATTTAAGATATTTCCCAAAGAGTATTAGGCTATATATCAGACTCCTGAATTGGCGCAGTCCTTGATATAGAAGGGTCATACGTCCTTTAGCACTTTTCGTTTTACGTTTACTGCTATATGTTCTATGACGTTAATCTTGCTTACATCTTGTAATACTGTGGGACTGAACACCCTTTGCCATGACCGCCATTGAATCTGCTTGTTTGAATCTGGCTTACCCTCCGCGGCTCGATCTGGGCGCGCAGCTGACTCACGAACAATTGCTCAGCTCGATGCAGGCCACCATGGCCCGGCACAAGGGCGGGCCCGTCTGGTTATTCGCTTACGGTTCATTGATCTGGCGCCCCGAATGCACGGCGGTCGAGCGGGTGCGCGGGCGCGTGCATGGTTACCATCGCGGCTTGTACCTGTGGTCTCACGAGCACCGCGGTACGCCGGAAATGCCGGGGTTGGTATTTGGTCTGGATCGCGGTGGTTCTTGCAGCGGCTTTGCCTATCGGTTGCCGGAAGATCAGTTGGAAGCCTCGCTGTTTGCCTTGTGGCAGCGCGAAATGCCGGTGCCGTCTTATCGCCCGCACTGGCTCAATTGCCGGCTGGAAGACGGCAGCAAGGTTCAGGCATTGGGGTTTGTTTTGGAGCGGCACCTGCCCAGCTATGCCGGCAACTTGCCGGACCATGTGCTGAGCCAGGTGTTCGAAAGCGCTTGCGGGCGTTACGGCACTACTCGCGATTATGTCGAGCAGACTGTCCACGCCCTGCGCAGCCACGCCATGCCAGACCGGAACCTGGAGGCGCGGCTCAAGCGCTGCAAGGCTTAAGCGAGCGCTTCACGACCCTGACTGGCGACTTGCTTGTGCCACAAGGTCGGTGCCAGACAAGCCATCGCCAACAGGCACGCGCCAACCAGCAGCACGAAACCGCCATCCCAGCCGAAATGGTCCACGGTGTAGCCCATCGCTGCACTGGCCGCGACCGAGCCGCCCAGATACCCGAACAGGCCGGTGAAACCCGCGGCCGTACCGGCGGCTTTCTTCGGCGCCAGTTCCAGCGCTTGCAGACCGATCAGCATCACCGGGCCATAGATCAGGAAGCCGATAGAGAACAGCGCGATCATGTCGATGGTCGGGTTGCCGGCCGGGTTCAGCCAGTAAACCAGGGTCGCCACGGTCACCAATGCCATGAACACCATGCCGGTCAGGCCACGGTTGCCACGGAAGATCTTGTCCGACATCCAGCCGCACAGCAGCGTGCCCGGGATGCCGGCCCACTCATAGAAGAAGTACGCCCACGAGGTTTTATCCACGTCGAAGTGCTTGGCTTCCTTCAGGTAGGTCGGCGCCCAGTCCAGCACGCCGTAGCGCAGCAGGTAGACAAAGACGTTGGCCATGGCGATGTACCAGAGCATTTTGTTGCGCAGCACGTATTTGACGAAGATTTCCTTGGCACTGAATTCGTCTTCGTGGCTGGCGTCGTAGCCTTCCGGGTAATCGTTCTTGTACTTCTCGATGGGCGGCAGGCCTACCGATTGCGGGGTATCGCGCATCACCATGAAGGCGAACACGGCCACCAGCAACGCAACGGCGGCGGGGACGTAGAACGCCGCGTGCCAGTCGTTGAACAGGCCCATGCCAAGCAGGAACAACGGGCCGATCAGGCCACCGCCGACGTTATGCGCGACGTTCCAGACCGACACCACGCCGCCGCGTTCCTTCTGCGACCACCAGTGCACCATGGTCCGGCCACTCGGCGGCCAGCCCATGCCTTGGGCCCAGCCGTTGATGAACAGCAGGATGAACATCATGGTCACGCTGGACGTTGCCCACGGTGCGAAACCGAAAATGAACATGACCCCGGCCGATACCAGCAAGCCGAAGGGCAGGAAGTAACGCGGGTTGGAACGGTCGGACACCAGGCCCATCAAAAACTTCGACAGACCGTAGGCGATCGCGATCGCCGACATCGCCAGGCCCAGCTGGCCACGGGTGTAGCCTTCATCGATCAGGTACGGCATGGCCAGGGAGAAGTTTTTGCGCAGCAGGTAATAACCGGCGTAGCCAAAGAAAATTCCGGCGAAGATTTGCCAGCGCAAGCGCCGGTAGGTGCTGTCTATGTGTTCTTCAGGCAATGGAGCCTGATGGGCGGCAGGACGAAAAAAAGCAAACATTCAAGAGCTCCAGATTTCTTGTTTTGACTGCGGATGCGAATGTTACAGTTTCGTTACCGAAAAAAGCACCGCTTGTCGTCAAGGAAATCCGGAGAAGTGAACGAGAACGCATGTTCTTTTATGAACATGCGCTCTTCAGGTGGAGGGGCGGGGGGATTCGGAAATCAGCTGCCATCTCCGGGTAACAGATGTTCCTGGATCTTCTTGCTGTGGGATTCGACCAAATTCCCCTGGTCGTCGAAGCGCAAGACGATCAACCAGTCATAGACGTCTTCTGGCCAGGATTTCTGCCCGGTCAACGCTTGGCCATCACCACCGAACGCTTCGATCAGATTGTCGATATGCCCGTGATGCCAGGCGATCAATACGACCGGGGCCTGGTTATTCTTGTCCAGCGATTTGACCAGTTTGTCGACTTCTTCATCGGCATAGGGTTGCTCGATCGGAAGGTGCAGACGCTGCGACAGCGGTGTCAGGGTCAGCCGTGGTCGCGCGCTGGACTTGCTGTCGCTGGTGGCGATCAGGCGTTGCGGTACCAGGTTCTTGCTGCCCAACTGCAGCGGGTCGAAATAGTGCGCATACGCCTCGGCGCGCTGCTCGCCACGAGGGCTGAGGCCCATGCCCTGGTCGGGTTTTTCCGCGTGTCGGACGATCAGTACGGTGACATTCTTCAAACCCGGAACCTCCTTGTTATTCTGATTCGCCAATGTCTGCATTGAAATCAACAGTGCAGGCAAGACCGCCAGACTCAATAACAGCTTGCGCAGCATCATGCTCATCCTCCGTCCTGTGATGGGTAAACAGACTCGAAGCGTAGCAGGGAGTTGTGTTCACCGTACCCGCACCACCACCTTTCCAACGGCCTTGCGCTGGCCCAGATCATTGATGGCATTGGCGGCCTGAGCCAGTGGGTAAACCTGCGACACCAGGGGCTTGAGCTTGCCCTCGGCAAACCAGCCAAACAGTTGCTGGAAGTTCGCGGCGTTGTCTTGTGGCTGGCGCTGGGCGAAGGAGCCCCAGAACACGCCGAGTACCGCTGCGCCCTTGAGCAGGGCGAGGTTCACCGGCAGTTCCGGGATGCGTCCGCTGGCGAAACCGACCACCAGCAGGCGACCGTTCCAGGCAATGGCGCGGATCGCCTGGTCGAACAGGTCGCCCCCCACCGGGTCGTAGATCACGTCGGCGCCGTTGCCGTCGGTCAGGCGTTTGATTTCGTCCTTGAGGTTGGCTTCGCTGTAATTGATCAACTCGTCGGCGCCGGCAGCCTTGGCTACCGCGAGCTTCTCGGCGCTGCTGGCCGCAGCGATGACCCGGGCACCCATGGCTTTACCGATTTCCACGGCGGCCAGGCCGACACCACCCGAAGCGCCGAGCACCAGCAGGGTTTCCCCCGGTTGCAGGTTGCCGCGCTGTTTCAGCGCGTGCATCGAAGTGCCGTAGGTCATGCTGAAGGCAGCGGCGGTGTTGAAGTCCATCGACGGCGGGATAGGCAGCGCGTTGTAGCCCGGCACCGCGACTTGCTCGGCAAAACTGCCCCATCCGGTCAGTGCCATGACCCGGTCACCGACCTTGAGGTGGCTGACTTTTTCGCCCACCGCGCTCACCACTCCAGCGGCTTCACCGCCCGGAGAAAACGGGAAGGGTGGCTTGAACTGGTATTTGCCCTCGATGATCAGCGTGTCCGGGAAGTTCACCCCGGCCGCATGCACGTCCAGCAGGATTTCGTTCTTCTTGGCGACAGGACTGGCGACTTCTTCCAGCACCAGCGATTCGGCAGGGCCGAAGGCTTTGCACAGCACGGCTTTCATCAGGGCTATTCCTTTGGGAGTGATGGCCGATAAGTGTAGGTGTGTGAGTCAACGGGTCAACGAGCATGCCCGGCCCTGATAGGCAGCCATAAGCTTTGTGCTTGGGCTGCGGGTGGTTATGCTAGGCCGCAAACCGGATGAGGAGCGAATTGTGAAAGCGTGGATCATGTTGATGCTGGCCCTGTCTCTGCCTGTGGCAGCGATGGCCGAAGAAGCCAAAGAAGGCGAAGCGCCGAAAGTCAGCTATATCAGCCTGAGCCCACCGTTCGTGGGTAACTACGGGCTGGATGGCACCCAGAAGCTCAAGGTCTACAAGGCTGATGTGGCGTTGCGGGTAACCGGCGAGGACGCGGTCAAGGCCGTGAAGGCCAACGAACCGTTGATTCGCAATCAGCTGGTGGCGTTGTTTTCTCAGCAGACCACTGAGGCCATGAACAACGTCGAAGCGAAAGAGAAGCTGCGTCAGGAAGCCTTGAAGCAGACCCAGCAAGTGATGAATGACGAAACCGGCAAGCCGATGGTTGACGATCTGTTGTTCAATAACCTGATCATTCAATAAGCCTTCCGTTGTCCGGGCGGGCCTCTTCGCGAGCAAGCCCGCTCCCACAGCTGATCTCCAGTGGCTGCAGATTTTGCATCCGGCGCAGATCTAATGTGGGAGCGGGCTTGCTCGCGAAGGCGTCCTTGCAATCGCTATATCGTTTACGTCCGTAAAGCGATCACCGCCGTCCATTGCTCGGCGGTCACCGGCATCACCGACAATCGCGAACCTTTCTGTACCAGCGGCATCTCTGACAGTGCCGTCTGCTGTTTCAGATAGTCGAGCTTCAGCACTTTGGGAAATGTCTCGACGTGACCAACGTTGATCGCGCTCCAGGCATTTTTCTCAGGCGTGGCCTTCGGGTCGAAGTAAACACTCTCGGGTTCCAGCGCCGTCGGGTCCGGGTACGCCGCTTCGATGATTCGTCCGATCCCGGCGATACCCGGTTCAGGGCAGCTGGAGTGGTAAAAGAAAAACTCGTCGCCGACCGCCATGGCCCGCAGGAAGTTGCGTGCCTGATAGTTGCGAACGCCGTCCCAGCGGGCTTCGCCGAGCTTCTCCAGGCCTTTGATCGAGAGCTCGTCGGGCTCGGATTTCATAAGCCAATAGGCCATCTTTTTTGCTCCGAAAGCGGTGGTCGGGAACGTTGTCCGGCGATTTTATGACAAACCGACGGTCGGTTGACGCCAGCGTTTGCGTGTCGCTTCACGTTACCGCAAAATGCCGGACTTTTAAGCGAGACGCTGCTGCACGGGCCATTGGCGATACCGTTGCTGTCATCGTGTGCGACATGCCTTGAGGGGGGCAATCGATGAAACGCAAACCGGATTTACTGTGGATTTTAGTTATTGTGTTCGGCCTGGGCGTCGTAACCACGGGTTATGCGCAAAGCCTGTGGGCGAACAAGACTGATGCACCGATCGAAGTCGCGCAACAACAGAAACAACCTCTAAAGCCGCACAAGCGCTAAAACCGCTGCAAGCGACGCCGCTGATGGCAGTGGCGTCCAGATCTAGTCCGCGAAATACCACTTCCTGTCAGTCACCGTTCCCTGCATCGGTACATCCCAGCTCGCTTGATCCAGTTTTTCGACTTTCTGGCATTCATGGGCCAGCCCCAGCAGCGTCGGCTTGCGCCAGGTCTTGCGGCGCGCCAGATAGGCCAGGCTGCGATCGTAGAAGCCGCCCCCCATCCCCAGGCGTCCGCCGTGTTCGTCAAAACCGACCAGCGGCAACAACACCAGATCCAGTGCCCAGACCTTGCGTTGCTTAGCCTGGTTGACCCGTGGTTCGAGAATGCGAAAGCGGTTAGGCCGCAGCTTTTCACCGGGGTGAATGCGCTGAAAGACCATCTTGGTTCGCGGCCAGGCGCTGAGTACGGGCAGGTAAGTCGCCTTGCCCCGGCGTTGAGCGGCGCGCAGCAACAGGCGCGGATCGATTTCACCGTCGGTAGGCAGGTACAGGGATATGTGTTTTGCGCGGCGGAACAACGGATGTTGCGCCAATTGCCGATACAGCCCGCGAGCGGCCTGGCGCTGCTCACTGTTGCTCAGTGCGCGACGGGCCTGGCGCAGCATGCGTCGAAGTTGCGGGCGGGATAGCGGCGCAGGTTCGGTCATCGTCATGGGCTGTTCGAGTGTCGAGGGCACCAGGGCGGTGACATCGTAAAAAGCCGATGCCGGCAAAAACCGGCATCGGCTTGAATCAGGCTCCCCGGATGAACCGCTGTCGACTTAGCCCTTGAACCCGAAAGTTCAAGGTGGAAGATGCAGTAGGCTTTAAGGCTTTCCGTCTAGCGGACATGCACACCAGCCCAACGTGCAACTTCCAGGGTAGTGCGAATCGGCTCAGGGACATCGTCAACTGGCAAGCACCCCAGGGAGTGGCGCGAGTATACCGCAACCACCTTCGGGAATCAGCCCTTGCTGACATCCGGATCGGTGGCGAGCACCAGATCCACCCGATCAAGCAGGTCACGCACCTGCTCGCGGGTCGAGCCACTGGCCTGCACATCAGGACGTTCCCGTGTGTGCAGCAGATCGTGGGTGATGTTCAGCGCGGCCATCACGGCGATGCGATCGGCGCCGATGACTTTGCCGCTGCTGCGGATTTCGCGCATTTTTCCGTCCAGATAACGGGCGGCGCTCACCAGATTGCTGCGCTCTTCCTGGGGGCAAATGATCGAGTACTCTTTATCGAGGATCTGCACGGTAACGCTATTGCTTGAACTCATGAGTCTTGCTCCAGGGCCTTGAGGCGCGAAATCATCGATTCGACCTTACGCCGGGCGATTTCGTTTTTTTCAATGAGGTGCGCGCGTTCCTCGCGCCAGGTCTTTTCCTGAGCTAATAAGAGTCCGTTCTGGCTCTTAAGTTGCTCGACTCGGGTAATTAGCAGTTCGAGTCTGGCCATCAGCGCTTGCAAGTCGGTGTCTTCCATACGTGTTCCACGGGATTTGTCTGATGGGCGGTAACTGGCGGACAGCCTTTAATAGTCTTGGCGAGTCTGTCGATGTAGGATACAAGGCCTTCATTCTAGACATAGCGCCGTCTGGCGCCTAGCTGCCCATGCCCATTCAGAATTCTCCGTATCAAGCCTTCGCCACCCTGCTGAGCACCAGCGGCCATCCTGTATCGCCTGCCGAACTGCACGGCCTGCTGCTCGGACGCAGCTGCGCTGGCGCGGGCTTTGAAGCCGATGGCTGGCTGGTCGACGCCGCCGAGCTGCTCGAAAGCGAGCCACAAGACAACGTCCGCAATGCCCTGATCGGCCTGCAAGAGATGGTCAAGGGCGAGCTGACCAGCGACGACATGACCGTCGTTCTACTGCTGCCGACCGATGACGCGCCGCTGACCGAACGTGCCGTCGCACTGGGCCAGTGGTGTCAGGGCTTCCTCAGCGGTTTCGGCCTGAACTGCCGTGATAGCAGCATGTTGAGCGCTGAAGCCACCGAAGTCCTGCAGGATCTCGCGGCTATCGCTCAGGTGCAAGATGCGCTGGAAGAATCCGACGACGGCGAAAGTGACTATATGGAAGTCATGGAGTACCTGCGGGTCGCGCCATTGCTGCTGTTCACCGAGAACAACAAAGCTGCCGCACAGGCCGCCAAACCTTCTCTGCACTGATCGTTTGCAAGGGACTTCCATCTGCCCATGATTCATATCCCTAAATCGGAATACACCCGCCGCCGCAAGGCGTTGATGGCGCAGATGGAACCCAACAGCATCGCAATCCTGCCGGCCGCCGCCGTGGCGATCCGCAATCGCGACGTCGAACACGTTTACCGACAGGAGAGCAACTTCCAGTACCTCAGCGGTTTCCCCGAGCCTCAGGCCGTGATCGTGCTGATACCCGGTCGTGAGCATGGCGAGTACATCCTGTTCTGCCGTGAACGCAACGCCGAACGCGAACTGTGGGACGGCCTGCGTGCCGGGCAGGAAGGTGCGATCCGGGATTTCGGCGCCGACGACGCTTTTCCGATCACCGACATCGACGACATCCTGCCGGGCCTGATCGAAGGCCGGGACCGGGTGTATTCGGCCATGGGCAGCAACCCGGAATTCGACCGCCACCTGATGGACTGGATCAACGTGATTCGTTCCAAGGCGAACCTGGGCGCCCAGCCGCCGAACGAATTCGTTGCGCTGGATCACCTGCTGCACGACATGCGCCTGTATAAATCGGCGGCAGAAGTGAAGGTGATGCGCGAAGCCGCACGGATCTCCGCGCAGGCTCACATTCGCGCGATGCAGGCCTGCCGTGTCGGCTTGCATGAGTTCAGCCTGGAAGCCGAGCTCGATTACGAGTTCCGTAAAGGTGGGGCGAAAATGCCGGCTTATGGTTCGATCGTCGCCGCCGGGCGCAACAGCTGCATCCTGCATTACCAGCAGAATGACGCGCAGCTCAAGGACGGCGATCTGGTGCTGATCGACGCCGGTTGCGAAATCGACTGCTACGCCAGTGACATCACCCGCACCTGGCCGGTCAATGGCAAGTATTCGCCGGAACAGAAGGCGATCTACGAATTGGTGCTGGAATCGCAAGCTGCCGCGTTTGCCCAGATCGCTCCCAACAAGCACTGGAACCAGGCGCACGAGGCGACGGTTCAAGTGATTACTGCCGGTCTGGTGAAGCTCGGTTTGTTGCAGGGCGATGTCGATGAGTTGATCGCCAGCGAAGCCTACAAGGCGTTTTACATGCACCGTGCCGGTCATTGGCTGGGCATGGATGTGCATGACGTCGGCGAGTACAAGGTCGGCGGTGAATGGCGGGTGCTGGAAGTCGGCATGACGCTGACCGTCGAGCCGGGTATCTACATTGCCCCGGGCAATCTGAACGTGGCGAAGAAATGGCGCGGCATTGGCGTGCGCATCGAGGATGACGTGGTGGTAACCAAGCAGGGCTGTGAAATTCTGACCAACGGTGTGCCGAGAACGGTCGCCGAGATCGAGGCCTTGATGGCCGCTGCACGGACCCAGGCGGCATGAGTCGAGTCAATCTGGCAATCATCGGTGGCGGTCTGGTGGGCGCCAGTCTGGCGTTGGCGTTACAGGCCGGTGCCCGCGCCCGTGGCTGGAAAATCGTGCTGATCGAACCGTTCGCCCCCGGCGACAGCTACCAGCCAAGCTACGACGCGCGCTCTTCGGCGCTGTCTTTCGGTGCTCGGCAGATTTATCAGCGGTTGGGCCTGTGGCAGGAAATCTCCCGCCGCGCCGAGCCGATCAAACAGATCCATGTTTCCGACCGTGGGCGTTTCTCCACCGCGCGACTGTCGGCCATGGAAGAAGGCGTTCCGGCCCTGGGCTACGTGGTGGAAAACGCCTGGCTGGGTCAATGCCTCTGGCAGGGGCTGGACAAGGACGTGATCAGTTGGCGCTGCCCGGCCGAAGTCACGCGCATGGAGCCGCTGGAAGACGGCTACCGCCTGACCCTCAACGATGAAACCCTACTGGAGTGCGAGCTCGCGGTGCTGGCCGATGGCGGCCGTTCGGGCTTGCGCGAGCAGTTGGGGATCGGCGTCAAAAAGCGTCCGTACAACCAAAGTGCATTGATCGCCAACATCACCCCGAGCGAAGCCCACAACGGCATGGCGTTCGAGCGCTTCACCGATGACGGCCCGATGGCCTTGCTGCCGCTGCCGGAAAACCGCTGCGCGCTGGTCTGGACTCGCTTGGGCATGGACGCGCAGCGTCTGGCGGCACTCGATGAGCGCAGCTTTCTCAGCGAGTTGCAGGGCGTGTTCGGCTATCGCCTCGGCACGCTCAAGCAGGTGGGGGCGCGGAATCTATATCCGTTGTCGTTGATCGAAGCCGAAGAGCAGGTACGTCCGCATCTGGCCGTGCTGGGCAACGCCGCCCACAGCCTGCACCCGATTGCCGGTCAGGGCTTCAACCTGTCGCTGCGCGACGCCCAGGCCTTGGCCGAAGCGCTGCTCGCCAGCCCGAGTGCACCGGGCGACTTCGCCACCTTGCAGGCTTACCGTGAACGCCAGCGGCTGGACCAGAACCTCACCGTGGGCTTCTCCGATCAGGTCACCCGATTGTTCGGCAGCACCCAGCCACTGGTTTCGCTGGGGCGCAACATCGGCCTGTTGGGCCTCGATCTATTGCCGCCGGCCAAACGCTGGTTCGCCCGGCAAGCCATGGGGTTGGGAACACGCTCCGATGGTTGAGTGCTTACCCCGGTGTTTCGATATTCAGGACGGCGCGGGCAGCGTGGTCGATAAAACCCTTTACGTGCGGCTTAAGCCGCAAGCGAGACAGGCTTAAAGCATGGAAATGCGCGCAGATCTGCTGATTGTCGGGGCCGGAATGGTTGGGAGCGCGTTGGCGCTGGCGTTACAGAACAGCGGGCTGGAAGTCCTGCTGCTCGACGGCAGCCCCATGAGCGTCAAACCCTTCGACGCGCAGTCGGCATTCGAGCCTCGAGTGAGCGCCTTGTCGGCCGCCAGTCAGCGGATTCTGGAGCGTCTGGGGGTGTGGGACGGCGTTGTCAACCGGCGTAGCAGCCCTTATACCGATATGCATGTCTGGGACGGCAGCGGCACCGGGCAGATTCACTTCTCGGCCACCAGCGTCCACGCCGAGGCACTCGGGCATATCGTCGAAAACCGGGTGGTGCAGGATGCGCTGCTCGATCGCCTGCATGATTGCGACCTGGGCCTGCTGGCCAATGCGCGTCTGGAGCAGATGCGCCGTTCCGGCGATGACTGGCTGTTGACCCTGGCCGATGGCCGCACCTTGCGAGCACCGCTGGTGATCGCGGCGGACGGCGCCAACTCGGCGGTGCGTCGTCTCACCGGTGTCGCGACTCGTGAGTGGGATTATCTGCATCACGCCATCGTCACCAGTGTTCGCAGCTCGCTGCCGCATCAGATGACCGCCTGGCAGCGTTTTACCGATTACGGCCCGCTGGCCTTCCTGCCCTTGGAGCGGGATGGCCAGCAGGACTGGTGCTCGATCGTCTGGTCGACCACCCCGAGCGAAGCCGAACGCCTGATGGCGCTGGACGACGAAGGTTTCTGCCAAGAGCTGGAGCGCGCTTTCGAAGGGCGTTTGGGCAAGGTGCTGAGCGCCGACCCGCGACTTTGCGTGCCGTTGCGCCAGCGCCATGCCAAGCGTTATGTGGCTGAGGGGCTGGCGCTGATCGGCGATGCCGCTCACACCATTCACCCGTTGGCCGGGCAGGGCGTCAACCTCGGTTTCCTCGATGCCGCAGTGTTGGCTGAAGTGCTGCTGCAGGCGGCCAGCCGTGGTGAGCGCCTGGCGGACGTGAAAGTCCTCAGCCGCTACGAGCGTCGGCGCATGCCGCACAACCTGGCGTTGATGGCAGCGATGGAAGGCTTTGAGCGTTTGTTCCAGGCCGATCCGTTGCCACTGCGCTGGTTACGTAATACCGGGTTGAAAATGGTCGACCAGATGCCCGAAGCCAAGGCGTTGTTTGTGCGCGAAGCGCTTGGATTGATCGGGGATCTGCCGGCATTGGCCAAGGCCTGACATTTTGCATCAGCGCTGATGCCCTCATCGCGAGCACATTCACCAACAATCTCCGACGGTGCAACATCTGGTAACTCCTCCAGGTCGTGATCGGTTGAGAAGCTAAATGTGAGTCCTTATCATTTCGGCTCATTTTTGATTTCGAGAGACCGCTCCCATGTTGGCACCGAAGCGTCTACTGACAGCCCTCGCCCTGACCCTGATCGGCACCACCGCTCAGGCCGCCGACGAGGTGGTGGTCTACTCCTCGCGTATCGACGAGCTGATCAAACCGGTCTTCGATGCCTACACCCAAAAAACCGGCGTAAAGGTGAAGTTCATCACCGACAAGGAAGCGCCGCTGATGCAGCGCATCAAGGCTGAAGGCCAGAACGCCACCGCCGACCTGCTGCTGACCGTCGATGCCGGCAACCTCTGGCAGGCCGAGCAAATGGGCATCCTGCAGCCGTTCACCTCCAAGGTGATCGACACCAATATCCCGCTGCAATACCGCGCCGCGTCTCACGCCTGGACCGGCCTGAGCCTGCGGGCGCGGACCATCGCCTATTCCACCGACCGGGTAAAACCCTCGGACCTGAGCACTTACGAAGCGCTGGCTGACAAGCAGTGGGAAGGCCGGCTGTGCCTGCGTACCGCGAAGAAGGTCTATAACCAGTCGTTGACTGCAACCCTGATTGAAACCCACGGTGCCGAAAAAACCGAAGAGATCCTCAAGGGTTGGGTGCGCAACCTGTCCACTGACGTGTTCTCTGACGACATCGCCGTACTGCAAGCGATCAGCGCCGGGCAATGCGACGTCGGTATCGTCAACACGTACTACTACGGCCGCCTGCACCAGCAGAAGCCGGACCTGCCGGTCAAATTGTTCTGGCCGAACCAGGCCGACCGTGGCGTACACGTGAACCTGTCGGGCATTGGCCTGACCAAACACGCCCCGCACCCGGAAGCCGCCAAGGCTCTGGTGGAATGGATGACCACACCTGAAGCGCAAAAGATCTTCGCCGACGCTAACCAGGAATTCCCGGCCAACCCGGCGGTGAAACCGTCCGCGGAAGTCGAGGCCTGGGGCAAGTTCATCCCGGACACGCTGCCGGTTGAAGTGGCTGGCCTGCGTCAGGCAGAAGCCATCCGCCTGATGGACCGCGCCGGCTGGAACTGACTCCACTGTTGTTGTGGCGAGGGGGCTTGCCCCCGTTCGAGCGCGAAGCGGTCGTAATATTGGCTGACACGCTTTGACTGAAGAAATGAAGTAGCTGACCAAGGGCTGCTTCGCAACCCAACGGGGGCAAGCCCCCTCGCCACAAAATGGGGCTGGCTGCATTACTGCGTCGGCTCCGAACTTTTTAGAGACTTTCCTTGGCCCATCCCGCCCAACGCCGTTGGTATCCGCTGGTTTTCGTCGTTGCCGCCCTGGTGGTGCTGCCGCTGAGTGTGTTGCTGCTGTCATGGCAAACCGTCGACCTGCAGATCTGGTCGCACCTGTGGCAAACCCAGATGCCACGTCTGCTGGGCAACACCCTGACGCTGATCCTCGGCGTCGGGATTGGCGTCACGCTGTTGGGCGTGAGCCTGGCGTGGTTGACCAGCCTCTGCGAATTCCCCGGGCGACGTTGGCTGGATTGGGCGCTGATGCTGCCGTTTGCGATCCCGGCTTATGTGTTGGCGTTCGTTTTCGTCGGGCTGCTGGATTTCGCCGGTCCAGTGCAAACCCTGCTCCGCGAGTGGTTCGGCAGTGGTTTGCGGCTGCCGCGCGTCCGTTCAACGGGCGGGGTGATTCTGGTATTGGTGCTGGTGTTCTATCCCTACGTCTACTTGCTGGCGCGCACGGCGTTTCTGGCCCAGGGCAAAGGCCTGATGGAGGCTGCGCGCGTGCTCGGCCAATCACCGTGGCAAGCATTCTGGCGCGTGGCCTTGCCGATGGCCCGGCCGGCAATTGGTGCCGGTGTGGCCTTGGCATTGATGGAGACGCTGGCGGATTTCGGCGCAGTGTCGGTGTTCAACTTCGACACCTTCACTACGGCGATCTACAAAACCTGGTACGGCTTTTTCAGTCTGTCGAGCGCCGCACAACTGGCCAGCCTGTTGCTGCTGGTGGTGATGTTGTTGCTGTACGGCGAGCGGCGTGCGCGTGGCGCCAGCCGGGCGAGCAACGAGCGGCCAAGGGGCAAGGCGCTTTATCACCTGCGCGGGTTCAAGGCTGTGGCCGCCAGCAGTTGGTGCGGGCTGGTATTTGCCTGCGCGTTTGTCATTCCATTGCTGCAACTGGTGGCGTGGTTCTGGCAGCGCGGGCGCTTCGACCTGGATGAGCGTTACGCCGGGCTGATCGTCCACACGTTATACCTGGGCTCCATGGCGGCGCTGATCACCGTCAGCGTCGCGCTGCTGCTGGCATTTGCCCGGCGCCTGGCACCGACCCGGACGATTCGCTCCGGGGTCAGCCTGGCCAATATCGGCTATGCCTTGCCCGGATCGGTGCTGGCGGTATCGATCATGCTGGCGTTCAGTTACCTGGACCGCGAACTGGTGGTGCCGCTGTCGGACTGGCTTGGCGGTGCAGGCAAACCGTTGCTGCTGGGCAGCCTGTCGGCGCTGTTGCTGGCGTATCTGGTGCGCTTTATCGCGGTGGCCTACGGGCCGTTGGAAAATAGCCTGGCGCGGATCCGTCCGTCGTTGCCAGAAGCTGCACGCTGTTTGGGTGTCAGTGGGCCACGACTGTTTTTCAAAGTGTATCTGCCGTTGCTGCTGCCCGGCACGTTGAGCGCGGCACTGCTGGTGTTCGTCGATGTGCTCAAGGAAATGCCCGCTACCTTGCTGATGCGCCCGTTTGGCTGGGACACGCTGGCGGTGCGGATCTTTGAAATGACCAGCGAAGGCGAGTGGGCCCGGGCGTCGTTGCCGGCATTGACACTGATTCTGGTAGGCCTGTTACCAGTCATCGGCTTGATTCGACGTTCGGCACATCACAACGGCTAGGTGCCAGTCCTACACCTTGCGGCTACAATGCGCGGCATTCGGTGCGGATCGTCCTTCAGACCGGGTCGCTGAAATAGGCTGAAAGCCTTCTACTTCAAGGCTTTCAACCATGCAGCGCCTGTCCGTACCTTCGCCACGCCCGGAAGGAGAAACCCATGGGACAGCGTACGCCTCTGTATGACCTTCATCTCGCACTTGGCGCGAAGATGGTCGATTTTGGCGGTTGGGATATGCCATTGCATTACGGCTCACAGGTCGAGGAACACCATCAGGTGCGCCGCGACTGTGGGGTTTTCGATGTTTCCCATATGACCGTGATCGATGTCAGGGGCCCTCAGGCCAAGGCCTGGCTCCAGCATTTGCTGGCCAATGATGTCGAACGTCTGCACAGCGTCGGCCGTGCCTTGTACAGCACCATGCTCAATGAGCGGGGCGGGGTGGTCGACGACATGATCGTTTATCGCCTGGAGGATGCTTACCGCCTGGTGGTGAACGCCGCCACCCGTGATCAGGACATGGCCTGGATGCAGGCCCAGCTCGGCAATTATCAGGTGCAACTGCACGAGCGCAGCGAGCTGGCGATGCTGGCGATTCAAGGTCCGCAGGCGCGGCAAAAGATCGCCGAGTTGGTGACCCAGTCCCGTGGCACGCTGATCCAGCAACTCAAACCGTTTGAAGGTCAGTGTGACGGCGACTGGTTCATCGCCCGTACCGGTTACACCGGCGAAGACGGTCTGGAGATTGCCTTGCCGGCCGATCAGGCGCCGGGATTCTTCAACGATCTGGTCGGTGCGGGCATATCGCCGATTGGCCTCGGCGCCCGCGACACGCTGCGTCTTGAGGCTGGGATGAATCTCTACGGCCAGGACATTCATCAGGATGTCTCACCGCTGGCGTCCAATATGGCCTGGAGCATTGACTGGGAACCGGCCACTCGTCAGTTCATCGGCCGGGCCGCGCTTGAGGCTGAACGGGCAGCAGGGGTGAAGCAAAAACTGGTTGGTCTGGTGCTCGAAGAGCGCGGGGTTTTACGTGCCCATCAGGTGGTTCGCATCGCTGATGTTGGCGAAGGAGAGATCACCAGTGGTAGTTTCTCTCCTACGCTTAGCAAATCGATTGCCCTGGCGCGGGTGCCGATGGCGACCGCCGACCGGGCTGAAGTGGAAATTCGTGGCAAGTGGTACCCGGTTCGGGTAGTCAAACCGACTTTCGTGCGTCACGGCAAAACCCTGATCTAACTTTCTCTGGCGGGCCAGCACCGCTGATATTTCTTCTTGAGGATACAGAACATGAGCGATATCCCTACCGACCTGCGTTTTGCCGAAAGTCACGAGTGGGCGCGTCTGGATGAGGATGGCGGCGTAAAAGTCGGTATTTCAGACCATGCTCAGGAAGCCTTGGGTGATGTGGTGTTCGTCGAGCTGCCGGAAATCGGCAAAGTCTTCGCTGCCGGTGAAGCTGCGGGCGTAGTCGAGTCGGTCAAGGCGGCTTCGGATATCTACTCGCCGGTCTCCGGTACAGTCATCGCCGTTAACGAAGAGTTGGCCAACAGCCCGGAGCTGGTCAACAGCGCGCCATACGACAGCTGGTTCTTCAAACTCGAGCCAACAGATACCTCTGAGCTGGACAAGTTGCTCGACCCTGCTGGCTACAAGAACGCCATCGGCGAGTAATTGCTGCCGGAAATGAAAAAGCCTCGAGTGATCGAGGCTTTTTTGTGGGTGCGATTTACGCGTTTTGCAATACAGCCTTCACTGCCGCCACTGAACGCTCGACATCGCTTTTGCTCATGGCCGTGAACATCGGCAGCGAGACGATCAGGCGACCGACGCGTTCGGACACCGGGAACATGCCTTCCTTGAAACCGCGTTCGCGGTAAAGGCTCAGCAGGTGGATAGGCGGGTAGTGGTAGCCGATGCCGACGCCCAGTTCCTGCATTTGCTCCATGAAGGTTGCACGGGCCGGTTTGCCGTCCTTGCGCTCTGGCAGTACCAGCTGGAACAAGTGCCAGTTGCTGTTGGTGAAGTCTGCCGGTGGCAGCTGCGCACCGTATTTGGCCTCGAAATCGCTGCCGAAGCAGGCGAAGTAATGCTTGGCCAGTTCGCGGCGGTGAGCGGTGATGGCTTCAATGTGGGCGAATTGGCCCAGGCCAATGGCTGCTGCCACGTCGGTCATATTGAACTTGCCGCCCAGCACGTCGACGTCCAGGCCGTCGAAGCCGGTACGGGTCACGCCTTGCAAGCGATATTTCTCGGCCAGCCGCACTTCTTCAGCGTTGTTCAATACCAGGCAGCCACCTTCCGAGGAGGTGACGTTCTTGTTCGCCTGGAAGCTGAACGACACGAAGTCGCCCGTGGCGCCGATGCGCTGCCCATTCCAGCTCGAACCCAATGCCTGGGCGGCGTCTTCGATAATGCGCAGGCCGTGTTTCTTGGCGATCGCGTACAGGCGGCTCATGTCCACCGGCAAACCGGCGAGGAACACCGGGATAATGGCCTTGGTACGCGGGGTAATGGCCGCTTCGAGCTGGTCCAGGTCGATGTTGCGGGTGATCGGGTCGATGTCGGCAAACACCGGGGTGGCGCCGACTTCGAGAATCACGTTGGCCGTGGCGACCCAGGAAATTGGCGTGGTGATGACTTCGTCACCGGCACCGATCCCGGCGATGCGCAGGGCGATCTCCATGGTGCAGGTCCCGGAGTTGAACGTGCGCACCGGACGGCCGCCAAAAAACTCCGAGAGCTGGGCTTCGAACGCCTGAACCTTGGGCCCGCTGGTGATCCAGCCGGAGCGCAAGACATCGCCGACAGCGGCAATCGTGGCTTCATCGATAGTAGGTTTGGAAAACGGCAGAAAAGGCAGTTGGCTCATGACGATCAGTGCACCCGATTGGCTGACGGTAGATATATGCGCCGCACATGATGAGCCTGATTGAGCAAAGACGCCATGCCGAGTGCACAGGGGGAGCTATGCTGCTTTGATCGAGTTGCATCGACGTTGAGCGCCATTCAAGAGAGAGCCCGTCATGTCCCAGTTGCCATCCTTGAGCCAGTTACGAGACCCGAATGCCTTTCTGCGGCGCCACCTGGGGCCGGACACCGCCGAGCAGCAGGCGATGCTCGACAGCCTCGGGCTTGGCAGCCGTGTCGAGCTGATCGAGCAGACGGTGCCGCCGGGAATTCGCCTCAATCGCGTACTGGACTTGCCGCCCGCGCTCGATGAAGAGGCCGCGCTGGCAAAGCTGCGCGGCTATGCCGAACAGAATGAGGTCTGGACCAGCCTGATCGGCATGGGTTACCACGGCACCCTGACGCCTGCGGTGATCTTGCGCAACGTGCTGGAAAATCCCGGTTGGTACACCGCTTACACGCCCTATCAGCCGGAAATTGCTCAGGGGCGACTCGAAGCACTGCTCAATTTCCAGCAATTGACCATCGACCTGACGGGCCTGGAACTGGCCAACGCCTCGCTGCTCGACGAAGCCACGGCGGCGGCCGAAGCCATGGCACTGGCCAAGCGTGTCGCGAAGTCGAAAAGCAATCTGTTCTTCGTCGACGAGAACTGTCATCCACAAACCATTTCCGTGGTGAAGACCCGCGCTGAAGGCTTTGGCTTCGAACTGATCGTCGACACTGTGGATAATCTGAAACGGCATCAGGTGTTCGGCGCGCTGCTGCAGTATCCCGATACCCATGGCGAAATCCGCGACCTGCGCCCGCTGATCGATCACTTGCATGCGCAGCAGGCGCTGGCCTGCGTTGCAGCTGATCTGCTGAGCCTGTTGTTGCTGACGCCGCCAGGTGAAATGGGCGCTGACGTGGTATTCGGCTCGTCCCAGCGCTTTGGTGTGCCGATGGGCTACGGCGGCCCTCACGCAGCGTTTTTCGCCAGCCGCGATGAATACAAACGAGCGATTCCCGGGCGGATCATCGGCGTTTCGAAAGATGCTCGCGGCAACGTCGCGCTGCGCATGGCCCTGCAAACCCGCGAGCAACACATCCGCCGCGAGAAGGCCAATTCGAATATCTGCACGGCTCAGGTATTACTGGCCAATATCGCCAGTTTTTACGCGGTCTACCATGGCCCTCAGGGGCTTAAACGGATTGCGCAACGAGTACACCGGCTAACGTGCATTCTCGCCGCCGGGCTGGAGCGCAACGGCATCACCCGGCTCAACCAGCACTTCTTCGACACCTTGACCCTGGAGGTCGGCGGCAGCCAGACCGCGATCATCGACAGCGCCAAAGCGGCGCAGATCAACCTGCGGATTCTTGGGCGCGGGCAGGTTGGCTTGAGTCTCGACGAGAGCTGCGATGAGCGCACCGTAGCGAAGCTGTTTGATGTGTTCCTGGGTGCCGATCACGGGCTTAATGTCGCCGAGCTGGATGGCGAACAGCTGATCTCCGGGGTTCCCGACGGCTTGTTGCGGACCACCTCGTATTTGCGTCATCCGGTGTTCAACGCCCATCACAGCGAAACTGAAATGTTGCGTTACCTCAAGCAACTGGAAAACAAGGACCTGGCACTCAACCAGTCGATGATTGCGCTGGGCTCCTGCACCATGAAGCTCAATGCCAGTAGCGAAATGATCCCGATCACCTGGCCGGCGTTCGCCAACCTGCACCCCTTTGCGCCGAAAGAGCAGGCGGTGGGTTATTCGCTGATGATCAGCGAACTGGAAAGCTGGCTCTGCGCGATTACCGGTTTTGATGCGATCTGCATGCAGCCCAACTCCGGCGCCCAAGGTGAATACGCCGGGTTGCTGGCGATCCGCAAATACCATGAAAGCCGTCAGCAAGGCGCACGTGACATCTGTCTGATTCCCGCGTCTGCCCACGGCACGAACCCGGCCTCGGCGCAGATGGCCGGGATGCGGGTGATGATCGTCGACTGCGACGATGCCGGTAACGTTGATCTCGATGACCTGAAAGCCAAGGCGACGGCTGCCGGCGACAAGCTTTCCTGCCTGATGGCCACTTACCCTTCGACCCATGGGGTGTATGAAGAGGGCATCAACGAAATCTGTGAAGTTATCCACAGCCACGGCGGTCAGGTGTACATGGACGGCGCCAACCTCAACGCACAGGTCGGGCTGGCCCGCCCGGCGGATATCGGTGCCGATGTCTCGCACATGAACCTGCACAAGACCTTCTGCATTCCCCATGGCGGAGGCGGGCCGGGGATGGGACCGATTGGGGTGCGGGCGCATTTGGCGCCGTTTGTTGCCAATCACCCGGTGGTGCCGATCGAGGGGCCCGATCCGCAGAATGGTGCAGTCAGCGCAGCGCCTTGGGGCAGTGCGAGCATTTTGCCGATCAGCTGGATGTACATCGCGATGATGGGGCCGCAGATGGCGGATGCCAGTGAAGTGGCGATTCTTTCGGCCAATTACCTGGCAAAACATTTGTCCGGTGCGTTCCCGGTGCTCTACACCGGGCGCAACGAGCGGGTGGCGCACGAATGCATCCTCGACTTGCGACCGCTCAAGGCGCAAACCGGTATCAGTGAAGAAGACGTCGCCAAGCGGCTGATGGATTACGGTTTCCATGCGCCGACCATGTCTTTCCCGGTGCCGGGTACGTTGATGGTCGAGCCTACTGAAAGCGAGTCCAAGGCGGAACTGGATCGCTTTATCAGCGCGATGCTGAGTATTCGCGCGGAAATTGCCGAGGTGCAGAATGGCAATTGGTCTGCCGAGGACAATCCGCTGAAACGCTCGCCGCATACGTTGGCGGACATTACCGGCGTCTGGGATCGGCCTTACAGCATCGAGCAAGCGGTGACCCCGGACACGCACACCAGGCTGCATAAATACTGGCCGACGGTGAACCGCGTGGACAACGTCTACGGGGATCGCAACCTGTTCTGCGCCTGCGTGCCGGTGGACGAATACCGCTGAAATGCACGGCTTTGATTGATCGTTCCCACGCTCTGATCTGACCCCAAAAAGCTGGACGTTTACATGTCTATGCCTGAGCGGCCTGAGT
>NZ_JAHMSC010000015.1:0-132416 GCF_018986375.1 Pseudomonas sp. CVAP#3 | reverse complement strand
CCGAGCGTTTTTTTGCTTACTTTTTTTAGGCGCTTGTAAAAAAAGTGAGTCGCCGTCAGGCGAAACCCTAAGCGGCCGTTACCGCAGAAATGGATATGTACACCTGCAAGAGATTGGTCGGCTGTCAGGCCGCCATCGCGGGCAAGCCCGGCTCCCACAGTGAATTGGTGTATATCTGCGGGAGATGGATCGGCTGTCAGACCGCCAGGATCAACCGCCAAACGCATCCCTGAGAAAACCCGGCGCGATATAGCGCTGGTAATGCGCTTCCGACAGCAGGAAGAATTCCCGATCAATGGCATCACGCAACTGCGGCAAGCTCCAGTCGCGGAACTCCGGCAGCAACACCATCCCATAAGCTTCCAGATTATTGATCACCCGTGCCCCCCGGGCGATCAACTGGTACGCCCAGCAATACTCCGACTGATGCGGCACAAAACGGATCTTCCGCTGCTCCAGCTGCTCACGCAGCCGCCAGGGATCAAAAATCTCGAGTTTCCCGGCCATCACCTGCACCAACAGCTGCTCAAGACGCAGCCAGACGGCGCGCTTTTCTTCCTCGTTGTAACCGTTCCAGTGAATCACTTCATGGTGGAAACGCTTGCAGCCACGGCACACCAGATCACCGTAAACAGTGGAACAGAGGCCGACACAGGGAGTCTTGATGGTTTGATTGGGCATAGGTAGGCAGAACGCGAGAAAGCAAAACAGGTCGGCATGTTAGCCCTTTGTCTAACATTCATCACCCCTCAAAGTTCAGGGCCTAACTTACCTTTAATTTTTTTTTGCCGTAGAATCAGCCAGCCTTTTAAGGCGCCAATGTCCGTTAGAAGCTGTTTTCAAAGCGTCACGAGCACAGTCGTTCCTTCAGAGCGGTGTTGGCGATGAGTATTTCCAGCGGGGAAAAACTCAGCGCCAACCCTCATCAGCTCCCCGTTCTGCAGGCGTAAAACTTTGAAAGCAGCTTCTGTAAGGAATTGTCGGTAATTCTGGCTAAGCGGCCCACAACGCCACGCAGCGCATGAGTACGGCAATTTCGGGATGAGCGTCCCGGACACCCATTTGGGACCACTGATGAGGGTAATAACTGTGCTTGAAGCCTACCGCAAACATATCGAAGAGCGCGCAGCACTGGGTATCGTTCCCCAGCCGCTTAACGCCGAACAAACTGCAGGCCTGGTTGAGCTGCTGAAGAATCCTCCTGCTGGCGAAGAAGCTTTCCTCGTTGACCTGATCACCAATCGCATTCCGCCTGGCGTGGACGAAGCAGCCTATGTAAAGGCCGGTTTCCTGTCTGCGTTGGCCAAAGGCGAAGCCACTTCCCCCCTGATCGACAAAAAGCGCGCTGTTGAACTGCTTGGCACCATGCAAGGCGGCTACAACATCGTGACCCTGGTTGACCTGCTCGACTCCGCCGAACTGGCTGCAGTCGCTGCCGCGCAACTCAAGCACACCCTGCTGATGTTCGACGCTTTCCACGACGTCGCGGAAAAAGCCAAGAACGGCAACGTTCACGCTCAAGGCGTACTGCAATCCTGGGCTGACGGCGAGTGGTTCAAGAACCGCCCGGTGCTGGCCGACAAGATCAGCCTGCGCGTATTCAAGGTCACCGGCGAAACCAACACCGACGACCTGTCCCCTGCTCCTGATGCCTGGTCGCGTCCAGACATCCCGCTGCACGCCCTGGCCATGCTGAAAATGGCCCGTGACGGCATCGTGCCGGACGAGCAAGGCGTCACCGGTCCGATGAAGCAGATCGAAACCATGCGCGGCGAAGGTTTCCCGATTGCCTACGTCGGCGACGTAGTGGGTACCGGTTCTTCGCGTAAATCGGCGACCAACTCGGTGCTGTGGTTCTTCGGCGACGACGTTCCTTACGTGCCGAACAAGCGCGCTGGCGGTTTCTGCTTCGGCAGCAAAATCGCTCCGATCTTCTACAACACCATGGAAGATGCCGGCGCACTGCCAATCGAATTCGACGTCACCAACATGAACATGGGCGACGTGATCGACCTGTACCCTCATGCTGGCAAAGTCTGCAAACACGGTACTGATGAAGTCCTGACCACCTTCGAAATGAAGACCCCGGTTCTGTTGGACGAAGTCCGTGCTGGCGGTCGTATCCCGCTGATCATCGGCCGTGGCCTGACCGAGAAGGCGCGTGCCGAACTGGGTCTGCCACCGTCCGACCTGTTCAAGAAGCCGGAAGCTCCGGCTGAAAGCACCAAGGGTTTCACCCTGGCGCAGAAAATGGTCGGCAAGGCGTGCGGCGTAGCCGGCGTTCGCCCTGGTACCTACTGCGAACCGAAAATGACCACCGTCGGTTCCCAGGACACCACTGGCCCGATGACCCGTGACGAACTGAAAGACCTGGCGTGCCTGGGCTTCTCGACCGATCTGGTCATGCAGTCCTTCTGCCACACCGCGGCCTATCCAAAGCCGATCGACGTCACCACTCACCACACCCTGCCAGACTTCATCATGACCCGCGGCGGCGTTTCCCTGCGTCCGGGCGACGGCATCATCCACAGCTGGCTGAACCGTATGCTGCTGCCAGACACCGTCGGCACCGGTGGTGACTCGCACACCCGTTTCCCTATGGGCATCTCGTTCCCGGCCGGTTCCGGTCTGGTCGCGTTCGCCGCAGCCACTGGCGTGATGCCACTGGACATGCCGGAATCGATCCTGGTGCGCTTCAAAGGCAAAATGCAACCGGGCGTCACCCTGCGTGACCTGGTTCACGCCATTCCTTACTACGCGATCCAGGCTGGCCTGCTGACCGTAGAGAAGAAAGGCAAGAAGAACGCCTTCTCCGGCCGCATCCTGGAAATCGAAGGCCTGGACAACCTGAGCATCGAACAAGCCTTCGAGCTGTCCGACGCTTCGGCTGAACGTTCGGCTGCCGGTTGCACCATCAAGCTGTCGAAAGAGTCGATCACCGAGTACCTGAGCTCCAACATCACCCTGCTGCGCTGGATGATCGGCGAAGGCTACGGCGATGCGCGTACCCTGGAACGTCGTGCTCAAGCGATGGAAGCCTGGATTGCCAACCCTGAGCTGATGGTTGCCGATGCTGACGCCGAATACGCTGAAATCATCGAAATCGACCTGGCCGACATCAAGGAGCCTGTGCTCTGCGCGCCAAACGATCCGGACGACGCCCGTCTGCTGTCCAGCGTTGCTGGCGAGAAGATCGACGAAGTGTTCATCGGTTCGTGCATGACCAACATCGGTCACTTCCGCGCTGCCGGTAAACTGCTGGATCAGGTCAAGGGTCAGCTGCCAACCCGTCTGTGGCTGTCGCCGCCGACCAAGATGGATGCTCACCAACTGACCGAAGAAGGCTACTACGGCATCTACGGCAAGGCTGGCGCGCGCATGGAAATGCCGGGCTGCTCGCTGTGCATGGGTAACCAGGCTCGCGTAGAACCGAACTCCACCGTAGTGTCGACCTCGACCCGTAACTTCCCGAACCGTCTGGGCGATGGCGCCAACGTCTACCTGGCTTCGGCCGAGCTGGCGTCGGTGGCTTCGATCCTGGGTCGCCTGCCGACCGTCGAGGAGTACATGGCCTACGCGAAAGAAATCGACACCATGGCCAGCGATGTCTATCGCTACCTGAGTTTCGACCAGATCGCCGAGTTCCGTGAAGCTGCAGCGAATGCCAACATCCCGGTCATTCAAGCTTAACGCCTGTGGCGAGGGAGCTTGCTCCCGCTCGGCTGCGGAGCAGTCGTAAAATCAGCCCCCGCATTCTATCTGAATACTCGCGGTGGCTGATTTTTGGGCCGCTTCGCGACCCAGCGGGAGCAAGCTCCCTCGCCACAAAAAAACGCCGCGCATCGTAAGGTGCGCGGCGTTTTTTTATGCCAGAAGTTTTTTCCCTTAGCCTTTAAGCGCCTCCTGCACCGCCCCGTCGACGCTCAAGTCACAGAGCGTGACTTGCAAACGCTTGACTTCCGGTAGTGCCGAGAGAGCCGCTTGCGCCTCGAGCTTGAGGCGCGCCAGCACCAGGCGCTTGCCTTCGTTGCGGACCCGCAAGAAAAACTCCTGCAACGCCTCGATGCTGGTGCCGTCCAGGTCCGGCGATTCTTCCAGGCTGAGAATCACGGTATGAATCGGCGTTTCAGAGTGCCGAATCAAGTGCAAGGCACCACCAAGAATTCGCTCCGCGTTAGCAAAAAACAGCGCTTCGCCGGGTCGGACAATCAGCATCCCCGGCACAGCCTTGGCCAATGGATGACGTTGCATGTCGACAAAATCGTGCCCGGTGCCGATGTGCCCGAGAACCTGGATATCCGCCGCTGACATTTGCTTGAGCATCAGCAGCACACTGATCGCCACCGCCACCAGCAAACCGTCCAGCACCCCCAACACCAACACGGCCGCCACGGCGCAGATCACCAGCAGGCGATCACGTCGCCAGACGAAATAGCGCCCCAACGGCTGCAGGCTCAAGCCACGGCCCAGCGCATGCATGACGATCGCGGCCAATATCGGCTCAGGGGTCAAGGCAATATAAGGCAGCACCGTCAGGACAATGATCAGCACCACCAGCGCTGCCACGCCACCGGCCAAACGCGACGTCGCACCGGCGGCCTCATTTGCGGACGTCGCGGAATACCCCGCCCCGGCCGGCATCCCGTGAAACAGCCCGGACACCAGGTTCGACGCCCCCAACGCCAGCAAATCCCGGTTCGAGGACACCCGATCACCGTGCTTGAGTGCGAAGGAGCTGATCGAGCCGTAGGACTCCGCATACAGGATCATCACCATGGCAAAGCCCAGTTCTCCCAGGCGTAACCAGTCGGCAAAAGGCAGCACCGGCAGCTTCGGAATCTCCAGGCCAAGGTCGATAATCCCGATCATCCTGACCCCGTAGGCCGGCAGGTTCAGCCATTGCCCCGCCGCGATGCCGATCACCACCACCAGCAAGCCACCCGGCAAGCGCCGGAGCCGCCCGAACAACCACAACAAGGCCAGCGCCACCGCGGCCACACTGACGGCGACCCAGTTCCACTGCGGCAGTTGCTCCAGCAACTCCGGCAAAAAGCGAATCGGATTGCCGTTGCTCAAGTGCACGCCGACCACGCTGGCGAGCTGTTTAAGGATGATCGTCAGTGCCAGGCCAAAGGCAAAGCCACGCAATACCGGCTTGGCGATGAATGACGTCACGCTGCCAAGCTTGAACAACCCGGCCAGCAAAAAGAACGCGCCGGTCACCAGTACCAGCCCGATGGCCAGGCTTGCACGAAGTTGCGGGTCGCCATTGGCCAGTGTCGCCGTGGCGGCCGCCAGCACGGCGGCTGACGAAGAGGTTGCGGAAACGATGGCAAATCGGCTGGTGCCAAACAGTCCATAACAGAGCAAGCCAGCGAACAGCGCAATCACCCCTGCCTGAGGCGCCAGGGCCGCAATACTCGAATACGCGACAGCCTCGGGCAGCAGTAGACCGGCAATCGATAAGCCGGCCAACAGGTCCTGCAAACGGTTGGGACGCTCGGTGGTGGTTGGGGGCGATACAGTCGGCGGATCAGTCGGCAATCAGGTGTCTCCAGACAATCAATTCCAAGTCGGCCAGATCGACAACGGCACAAAACAGAACATCAATCACACTGCTTTGCAGGCACAAGCGTAGCCTCTAATCCTCAATGGCACGTGAGCTGGATCAATTTGCCCCCGATAATCGGCACAGAGGGTCGCGCCGAGCTTTTCGACCGAGCAAAAAAAACGGCCGCTGCGCGTATAAAGCGCAGCGGCCGTTGCCTCACTGAATCAGGCGGTCAGCGAGTAGATCAGCGCCGAAATCGCCACCAGGCCCACCAGCGTCACGAAGACGTTGGAGGCCTGGCCGCGATAACGCGCCATGGCAGGAACCTTGCGGATCGCATACATCGGCATCAGGAACAGAATCGCCGCGATGACCGGGCCACCGAGGGTTTCGATCATCCCCAGGATGCTCGGGTTCAGCGTTGCGACGATCCAGCAGACCACCAGCATGAACGCTGCGGTCATACGGTCCAGGGTCTTCGGTGCCGGACGGCGACCGCTTTTGACGATCAGCCCCTTGAGGCCTTCGCTGGCGCCGATGTAATGGCCCAGGAACGACTTGGAAATGGCCACGAACGCAATCAACGGCGCAGCGAACGCGATCGTCGGGTTGCTGAAGTGGTTGGCCAGGTACGACAGGATCGACAGGTTCTGCGCCTTGGCCTCGGCCAGTTGTGCTGGCGACAGGGTCAGCACGCAACTGAAGACGAAGAACAGCACCATCACCACCATCAAGGCGTGAGCGCGGGAGAGGATCTGCGAGCTGCGCTCTTCGGCGTGCATGCCATAACGACGCTTCTGGTCCACCGCAAAGGCCGAGATGATCGGCGAATGGTTGAACGAGAACACCATCACCGGAATCGCCAGCCACAGCGTGTGCAGCAACGCCGAAGGCGCAGGCAAGGTGCTCGCGGTGGCGAGAATGCCGCCGTTCCAGTGCGGAATCAAAAACACTGCCAGAAACAGCAACGCAACGATGAACGGATACACCATCAGGCTCATGGCCTTGACGATCATCTGCTCGCCGCAACGCACCACGGCCAGCAGACCGAGGATCAGCACGAACGACAGAACCGCCCGTGGAGGCGGCATGATGTGCAACTGGTGCTCGAGGAAACTGCCCACAGTGTTGGTCAGCGCAACGCTGTAGATCAGCAGGATCGGGAAGATCGCGAAGAAGTACAGCAACGTGATCAGGGCGCCGGCCTTGATCCCGAAATGCTCTTCGACGACTTCGGTGATGTCTGCCCCCGCGCGACCGGATAACACGAAGCGGGTCAGGCCACGGTGTGCGTAAAAGGTCATGGGGAACGCCAGCAACGCCAGGATCAACAGCGGCCAGAAACCGCCAAGACCTGCGTTGATCGGCAAAAACAGGGTACCCGCACCAATCGCCGTGCCAAACAGGCCCAGCATCCAGGTGGTGTCATGGCGATTCCAGCTGCTGAGGCTCGCTGGTGCCGCCGCTTCATAGCGTTCATCAACGCTATTGGCCTGATCATTCATCCGGTCAGATCTCCGCATTCCGGTCACTTGCCACTCGGTCAGGACGAGTCAGAAAAGCTGACAGGCAGCGCCCTGGCCGAAACAGGGGCGCGATTGTCCGGGATTAATCAGCAGAAGCAAAGACTTAGCTGAGGAATGGTTATGCGGATCAGATGCTCGGAAATGGCGTTACGCGCCACAGCCCGCAAAATCCGTCGGCTGAACGCGAGCAATCCGAAGAAGCTGCTTTATGGGGGGCGCTTAAGCGGCGAGCCGAGTGCACTCAATAATCGCCTTGCGACTGCATTGACATGTTTGCCGAACCCACAGCATGATCGGCCTCATGAACTTCCCTGCGCTGAACCTCACCCGCACCACCACGACCGCTTCCGGCGGGTCGTGCGGTGGCTGGCTGAGATAAATACAGCGCAGTGAACCCCAGGCCCCGCCAGCAATGGACGGGGCCTTGTTGTTTCTCCCGTCCGTTCGGCACTTCATGGAGAAACACCTATGTCATCGGCACTTTTGATCATCGATATGCAGGTCGGTCTGTTCTACGGCCCGGACAAGCCCCACGACGGCGAGCGAGTACTTGCCAACATCCGGCAGCTCATTCACCGGGCCCGAGAGCGCGAAGTGCCGATTTATGCGGTACGACACACCGGCCCTCAGGGTTCGCCCATTGAGGCTGGCAGTGCATTTTGGCACTTGCTTCCCAACCTTGAACTGGATGCCAGTAGCGACATTCTGTTCGACAAGACCAGACCCAACGCCTTTTACGCAACGCCCCTGGCGCAGCAACTGCAGGCGAGCGGGATCAATGAACTGTTCATCGTCGGCATGAAAACCCAGTATTGCATCGATAGTACCTGTCGAGCCGCAGCCGACCTGGGCTTTCAAGTCACGCTGGTCGCCGACGCCCATACCTGCATGGACACTGCGGCGTTATCGGCCAAAATGATCATTGAGCACCATAACGCGACCTTGAACGGTGCATTCGCCAAAATTGTGAACACTGCGGACGCCAGGTTCTGACGCGCTGAAAAGATCGTCCGAACGCGGCCCGAGCCTTCGGACGATCTTTTGATCTCGCTTTCATTACTTTCCTCAGCTCCTACACTGAGTTCTGCGACTTTTGGTGATTGCCAAACCGATCCGGAGTCAGCAACCTGACGCGACATTCGAGCCCCGACATTCCGTGCCTACAGGAGCCCAGCATGCCTGCAACCGTACTGGTACTGGTTGAGACCATTAACGACTACCTGCCGATTCTCGAACATCAAGGCTTCCACCTGATTCTCGCCCCCACCCCCGCCGAACGTGCCGAGGCCATCGCCAGTCACCGCGGGCAGATCGACGCCGTGCTGACGCGCGGCCCGCTGGGGCTGTATGCCGACGAAATCGCCGCGCTGGCGAACCTGAAAATCATCTGCGTGATCGGTGCCGGTTACGAACAGGTCGATCTGCAAGCCGCCAGTGACCGGGGTATAACCGTCACCAATGGTGCTGGCGTCAACGCCTCGTCGGTGGCCGATCATGCGATGGCCTTGTTGCTGTCGCTGGTGCGTGACATCCCTCGGTGCGACGCGGCGGTGCGACGGGGTGAATGGCCGAAGATCATGCGCCCGTCCCTGGCCGGCAAGCACGTAGGTATTCTGGGGCTGGGCGCCGTCGGCACGGCCGTCGCCAAACGTGCCGCCAATGGCTTCGACATGACGGTGAGTTACCACAGCCGCCAGTTACTCAGCGACGTCCCCTACGACTTTTGCTCGACGCCCACCGAACTGGCTCGGGCCTCTGACTTTCTGATCGTTTGCACGCCCGGCGGCATCGGCACGCAGCACCTGGTCAACAAACAGGTGCTGGATGCCTTGGGCCCCCAGGGTTTTATCGTCAACATTGCCCGCGCCAGTGTGGTTGCTACCAGCGATCTAATCAGCGCGCTCGAACAACGGCGGATCGCCGGTGCCGCGCTCGATGTATTCGATGAAGAGCCCCAGGTACCGGATGCGCTCAAGGCATTGAGCAACGTGATCCTCACACCGCATGTGGCCGGCCTGTCACCGGAAGCGACCAAGGGAACCGTTGAACTGGTCGGGCAGAACCTGATGGCGTTTTTCTCCGGTTGTCCGGTGTTGACGCCCGTCAAGTTGCCCAAGCCGCTCTGAGAGGAGCTGCGATGTTTAGAGCACACCCAATAACGTCCAGAGTCGGCGCGACTCCGCGTCAGCCGATATCAACTCGCCCAACAGTTCACTCAGCGGTTTATTACCCCACTCCACCCCGCGCCTGATCAAGTAAGGTACCGGGCTGTGGGGCTCGGTTCGCGCCAGGTATTCGGCAATCAGCAGCAACTGCCGATAAGCCTCTTCGCGACTCACCGGTTCGCGCAGTGCCTGTTGGGCTGGCGCGGGTTCTGGCTCCAGAGTGTTTTGTGGCGCCTGGACCTGCGGTGGCTCGACCGGGGCCTGGGTGGGTTGACGTGGATGCATGGCGATGAACTCCTGAACGAGCGTCAACAGCGCCTCGATGATGCCCCGCAATGATTTGTAGCCTGGCGCCTGATTGCCCAGGTAGGCATCACTCCAGTCCTCCAGCCGTTGCAGATGCTGCAAGCTCAGCAACAGGCTGCCTTGGCTGCGCAACCAGAAGGACAGCGGTGTCGCACGAATCTGTTCGGTGAGTTTTTTCTGCTCGTTGCGCGCGGCTTCAGCTGAGGTCTTTGCGGCCTTGGTGTCATTGACCATCACCTGCTGCACTTGCAAGCGCCGCCAGTCATCCAGGCAAAAATCCGCGAATTCGCTGGTGCGCGTGTCGAACAGCGGCACCCGGGTGAGCAGGATTTCGCTGTAGCGTCGCGCCAGCCATTCGAGAGGAATCACCCGCCACGACTGATCGCCCTCCTCGGCCTGAGGGTGAAGTTGCTCGGGGTAGCGCTCGCATAGACCCGCCACCAGCGCCAGGCTGCCCGGCAACCCTTCCAGGCCGTCCAGATGTAACCAGGCCTCGCCGAGCCAGGCACTGAGCATCAAGTCCTTGCTGCGCTCCAGCAGCAAGCGGCTGGCGAGCTTTGCCTGTTCCGGCCATTGGGCACGCTTGATCGACGACTGCCAGACTCCCGTCGGCAGGCTGGTATCGTCTTCGCGGCGCAGCTCGCGCAACTGATCGAACTCAGGCTCATAGCGCAGGTCCTGGCCACAGGGCGCTTCATCGCTGATCGGCTCGAGCAGCTGTGCGATCAACTCCGGCAGCGAAGGGGCTAATGGCGATAGCGACGGCAGGCTCACAAGCCCTCCTCGTTCGTCACGATGGCCGCCGTCGACCCCGTCGAGACAAAGGGTGAACGCGGCGCACGGGTCGGCAACGGTTGAATGGACAACGGCAGTTTTGATCCCTGAGTCATCCATGACAGGCGCATGAACATCTGTGTCGGCTCCTCAATGCTGGTGCTCGCGGCGACCGGCAAGCGCAAGGTCAGTGGAAAATCCGTATAGTCCATGCTGGGCTGGCGCTGATTCGACTGGTGCGAACGCATCAGCCGCAGCAACGACCAAGGGCCACCGTACTCCCAGCCAGCCTCCAGATCCCGGATCACCAGGTTCGGTTGCAACGGGTCGCTGACCGGCCGCTGAGGACCATTCCTGGCCCAGCGCAACGTCAACCTGACGGGTTGGCCGACCATCCAGCGCAGGTTCTGCTGGGCCTCGCCGGGGTAGCTGATCTGTTGATTGCCGGCATTCAAGCCCCATGCAATGACCTGATCGGCGCCGTGCTCTTCCTCGCGATCAGTGCGCCAGCGCACGTCCATTTCCACCCCGAGAATGCCGCTTTTATCTCGCACAAACAGCGGTCCGAGCCAGGTGCTGGCCTGCTTCAAGCGAATAAGAAAGTCCTCGGCGGCCAAGCGTTCCGGCGTCCGGCTGAGTTGCAAGCCGGCTTGCGCCACCGGCAGGCGCTTGTCGATCAACTCCAGTAAATGCTGGACCCGCGCCGGGTCGGCATCGGTCACCTGCGTGCCATTGGAGAATGGAAAACGCTCGGCCAGGTACTGATTGAAATAGTTGGCCAGGTCGTTCCACGCCGCCGAAGCCTGTTGCTGTTGCAGCGACTGGCAGCGCTGCATCGCGGTTTGCTGCAGTTCCTGAGCCCTCAGGGCAAGTGTCCCACGGCCACCGGAAAGGTTGGCGGTTTGCAGGATTTGCGCACAGGACCCGGCATCCATGTCGATAAAGTCCCGGCTCACCAACTGTTCGATCTGAGCCGCAGAGCTGGCAGGATTCTGCTCCTTGTACTTGAGCAGTTCATCATTCAAGGCACTGAACTGCACAACCCGTTCGTAATCCAGTCCCGACAGATTCTGCTGCTGGACCTTCAGCCACTCCAGCGCCGAAGTGCGTTGTTCGGTAATCCCCAACATGGTGTTGAACTGCTGCTTGAGGCTCAACTTCAGGTCCTGCACATCACTGGCACCGTACAGCTGCAAGCCGAGGTTTTTCGAACCATCCCAGCGCGCAATACTGGTCCTTTCACTGAACAGCGGCTGGGCAATTATTTCGTTCAGACCACTGGCGACCTCGGCCAACGCCCGGCGGTTGAGCGCGTTCTGCAAACGGGTGGCCAGGTCACTGCGCCGCAACTCGACAAAGGCTTTCTGCAACGCCACCGCCTGCGAAGCCTGCACATTGAACCCTGTGCCTTGCTGCGCCTGGCCGCCCTGCTCCTCCAGGCTGAGCCACATCGCCTTGGCCGCTGCCCCTTCCGCTGCCTGGAGCAGCGCGCCCCGGTACGCCGGCGGGATACGTGGCAACTCCTCGCTGGCGTAGCTTTTGTAACTGGCGAAGTAATTCAATGCACTGTTGAGACCATCACTGTCGGCGCTCTGACCCTGAGAAGCACTGAGGCTGGAATCATCCTGACGCAGTGCAATGGCCACGAAATCGCGCTTGAACAACGCCTGCACGGCGTTGTCCAGTTGGCTGACATGCTCTTGCAACGCCAGTTGTCCGCTGCCTTGCTGAACCAGCAAATTGCCACGCGAGCCGGCCTGGGCAATCCATTGATCACGAAAGCTCTGCTGCAACTTCGACGCCTGCATGTCCAGTTGTTGCTCCAGTTGCGGCCCGAGCAAAGCGCTTTGGCGGACTTTATCCATCAGCTCGCGGTAGCCCGGCACCAAGTCCTGGCCCTTGCCCCGTCCCCACGCCGAGTTGGTCAAGCCAATCAACGCTTGCAGGTCGTCAATCAGCGCCCTCAAGTCCTCGAGTTCGCTGAGTGAATTGCCACTGCCGGACTCCAGCCGCTCCAGGTGCAACTTCAGGTAGCCGGCCTGACGCACGAAGTTGTCAGCCAGAAAGTACTGGTCCAGCCAGCGCTCCATGAGGCCTTCAAAATTCGTCGAGATGGTCGAGCGTTCAGTGCTCAGGTCCAGCGCTTTCAACCCGCTGGTGTCGGAATTGAGCAGCACCCGGTTATAGAAGGCCGAGCGACGCAACGTGCCAACGTTGAGGTTCAGCGACAAGGCGTTATTGCTCAACAGCACCAGGTCATCGAGCGGGCTCCGGGGATTGTTCAACGCCTGATTGAACCACTGGTTCTGTTGTTCGAGACGCACCGCGCGCTCGACCAGTTCCTTGGCCTTGACGTAGTTCTGCCATTGCGCCGGGTCTTCGCTTTCCACGTTCACTCGACGCTCGGTATTGCGGATCGCCTTGAGCTGCGCCAGGTCCGACACCAGCAACTCTTGCAGCGGCACCAGCAAGTGCCGCTGGGCGGTCAGCCGCAACTCGTCTTCCAGTTGCGCATCCAGCGAGGAAAACCAGGAGGTGGGAAAAACCACCGAACTGAACGTCCAGCGCGGGGCTCGTTCCAGTACTCGCCAGAAACTTTCGACGTTACGTCGCGTCGGTTCCAGTCGATGGCTTTCGTCCGTGACCGCGACATAATTTTTCTGCGCACCTTGCAGCAAGCGCGACAGCTCATGGGCATCCTTGACCGAGTCGTGCCAGACCCACACCATACCAATCGCCCAGACCAGACCGACCACCAGCGCCACCACGCCGGTCACCCGTTGCCAGCGTTGGCGCAGCCGCAAAATACGCGGTACGACCTGAGCCACGCCACGTTCGGCGACAATCCGGCGCTGCCACAACTGCCGGGCAAACGCGCTCTGCTGCAACACCGTGTCATAGGCCGAGAAGCTCTCCCGAGTACTCTCCGGCGCTTGATTGGCGGTGAAGTAAATCCCGCGAAAACGTGGTGCCTCGCCTTGTGCATTGCCCTGGAAAACCGGTTCAAGCAGGGTTTGCAGTGTGCGCCGCAGCGCCTCGAAACGGTCCGGCAAGGCAAACAGATCGCTGCTCAAATGCCCGGACAAGGCGCCGATCTCGATGATCGATTCAGACAATGCCCGGCTCACCTGATCCAGCGCCTGATCACTCCATTGCGATTGCCAGACCGCCTCAGGCGAATACGGCGACGACCAGCCCAACGCCTGTTCACGTGCCTCGACCGGCAGTGCAGCAATCAACGCCTGAAAGCCCGGCACTTCCTCCATGCCCGTGATGACCACATACACCGGCAGGCTCAGGCCGAACCGCTGTAACAGATCGATGAAACGCCGCCGCGCCGCCAGACCGAGGCTGGCGGCCTGCTCCGGATCGCCCAGTTGACTGGCTGGCACGGTCCAGATCACCGCGTCCAGCGGCCGCTTGCTGCGCAGGCGCACGATCAATCCCAACAGACGCCACCAGCCGCCCCGTTGCAGGTTCAAGCCTTCATCAGGCAAAAACAACGTTTGTGGCACCACCAGCACTGCGCCCTCGGGGTCCGACCACCAGCGCCCGAACCAGGCCGGTTTGTCGGTGGGTTGCAAGCGCCATTGGGCACACAGTTGAGTGCCCTGGGTTTCGTTGCCAAGCATCAGCAGCCACGGAATCTGATAGCGATCCGGCGTGCCTTGCTCCTGTTCCATGTGCCGGACCGACAGATAAAAACTGCGAATCGCCGCGCCGCTCTGGGTGCGCAACCACCACATCGCCACCAGCAACACCGCCAGCAACAACAGCACCGCCACGATGGTTGCGACAATCCCCAGGGTACTCATGAGTCTTGCTCCTGGGCCGCTGCCATTTCGGAAAGGTGCATGACCGGCTCAAGCTCCTGACGGATGTCGCGCCAGAACATCTGCCCCAACCCGGTCATCAACAGCACGACACCGAGGATCGCCAGTGCCAGACGAAAGCCGTCGGGTAGCGACAGACGCAGGGGCAACTGCACGGGAGTCACCGCCGAAGGCTGCTCCAGCCGGGCACTGACATCGGCGTAATCGGGCTCGTGTTGCCAGGCAAACGCGAACAACGCCAACCGCCACTTCTCATGCTGGAGCTGATTCTGCTCGCCGCGCAGACGCCCTTCAAAACCCAGTACCAGGCATTGCAAATAGACATTGGCCAGATCCCGGGTGGCCGGCACCTGGTCGTCGAGCAATGTCTTGATCGCCAGTGGCAGCCGTTCGCCCGCCTGACGGCTGGCATACATCCGCGACTCCAGCGGTTTGTCCTGCCAGCCGAGCTGACCCGGCCAGGCGGTAAACAACAGGGTCTCGTCGATCAGCGCGACAAACGCATACACCACGGCGGTCACCTGTTCGGTGGCGGCATCACCGACTTTGGCAAACGCGGTTCGCCACAAGCGCTGGGTAATCTGCGTGGAAAACTCGACGACGGCTTCGACCAACGCCTCATCGTCACTGTCTTTGGACTGTTCGTTCCAGGCCAGCGACCACTCTTGCCAGGCCTGACGAAAAGCACTGCTCAGCGGCGCTTCGTGGAGGCCTCGTGCAGCGCTGCCGACGTTCCCTTCAGGCATTCGATTCCCCTTCCCTGATCAAGCGTTTTCATTGGCCTGAGCGACAAACAGCACCACTTGCCACGGGCTGCTCGCCAGCTGCGAGGCCGGCGCGACAATCTGCAACGGCAGTTGCCCGTCGAACCATTGGCCCTCTGCGGTGACCACAAACAACCGGGTATCTTCGCCCACGCTGTAGGCCACCTGTTCGTTGCGATTCATGGCCTCATGCGCCAGACCGCGCATGCGTTGTCGACCGAGCAGGGCAACGTGCGGCGCGGAAGCGATGATCGCCCGGCTCAACCATTCACTCGCAGACTGCTCGCTTGCGCCATTGGGCATGCGCAAGCCGATCACCAGGCGCTGGCTCGGTTGATCGTCGGGCAACTGGATCGAGAAGAGGTGTTCATGGCGTTCGAACGGCAGGCTGCGATAGCCGGCGCGAATCAATTCGAGGGTGTTGTCCAGCCAGTCGAGTACGCTCTCGTAGCCACGCTGCAACTCGAGAAAATCCAGCGCGGCGAAGGCCGGCACACCGGCCAGCGGATCAAGCGCCGACCAGGCACCGGCCAGCCCCAGCAGCAGACCATACAGCGCCTGAGGCGTCGCGAGCCGACTGCTCAACAAACCCTCGACTTCCGGCAGACGCGCCCAGAGTGCCGTCAGTTGGCGGCGGATTTCTGCAGCGTCATCCTGATTACCGGCCTGCTGTGCCTGGCGCAAGCGACCGGCCAGAAACATACACTTCTCTCGGGCCCGGGCGCACAGGCTGCCGACCCGACGGCCCAACACCGACTCCGGCAACAGGCACGGCGTCGGCGCGGTGTAGGGCAGCTGCAAAAAGCCGCCGCCTTCCTTGCGAATACGCACCAGCGGTACACAGATCG
Organism: Pseudomonas sp. CVAP#3; assembly: GCF_018986375.1. Classification (NCBI taxonomy): domain Bacteria; kingdom Pseudomonadati; phylum Pseudomonadota; class Gammaproteobacteria; order Pseudomonadales; family Pseudomonadaceae; genus Pseudomonas; species Pseudomonas sp. CVAP#3. Next base: position 116,649 of record NZ_JAHMSC010000015.1, on the reverse strand, counting down.
AATCGGCCTTGTTCAGTTGCGTGCACAAACGCGGATTGGGTCGCCACACCGTAATCGACTCAGGGTATTGACCGCTGGTGAGGTCTGGCAAGGCATCGCCGATTACCGATTGCAAGCGTCCGGTGAGTGGCAGTAATTGCCCGGCACGCCACAACGGGCTGACCGCCAGGTACACGGTCACAGTGGCATTGTCCGTTGCATCGACCGCTTCGCTGACATCAAGCTCCAGCATCGGTCCCACACCGGCCTGCACGTTGATCGGCAAACCATCCGGTAACGTCGCCTGCAAGGCGAGCAAGCGAACGTGCCCGGCACTCAGTGCCGAAGGGTCGATGTCAAGATGGGTGACACCCCAGAACCAGGGGTTGCAGGCCTTGGCAAAATGCGCGACCAACGCTTCAGCGCGCAGACCTTGCAACTGAAAATGCTGGGGCAGCAACTGCATGCCCTCGTGCCAGCAAACCGCGTCAGGTAGCAAACTCATACGATTCCCTTCGACGTCGAATGGCGCCGCTGGCCCGCGGCCTGGTGATCTATTCAGTGCAAATCAGTGCGCAGCGTCGCTGACCAGTGTCATCTCGCGACTGTCGAACTTCAGCCAGGCCTTGCTCTGATCGTCCAGTCGAAGTCGGTGCGCTCCGGGTGTGTTATAGCTCGCGAAGATCAAAAGTCCAGCGGCCCGCTTGCCGCCCAAGGGGAAGGGTTGTTGATCGATAAACTGCCCTGGAACCAGCTCCAGCCCCCAGACCGTCATCAGCTGTCGGTAGTCGCGTTGAAACTGCTCGCGCTCGCTGAACCATTGCCGAGCGGTCAGTGCCGACAGCTGTTTGAGCAGTTCCGGATCATTCACCGCGACAAAATCCACGGCAATCGGCGTGTCGTCATTGGCATGGGCGGCGACGTCCAGCGTCAGGCTATCGAGATCGACTCGCGGCCCGAACAACGAACAGCCCGTGAGTAACAGGAACGAGAGAGAGATAAAAAAAACGGCGCGCACAATGAATTTTCCTTTTCTCATGACGGTCAAAAATTGTTTTTGTTTGCATTTTTATAGACCTGTTCTAGCGTCTTGGGTAGTTCGGTCGGTACGACGAATGTGGAAGGTTCGTCAAAGGAATGACAGTTCCAACTGCCCTCCCTTTCTAACCTACGGTTCGGTAAGGGAATGCGATGAACGGGCCCTCCGGTGCATTGCTCCCGCCCATGCATCGGAGTCAGCCACCATGGCAGAAAGTACTCAGCACAAGCTCGACAGGGTCCGCCCGCCCCGCGTGCAAATCACCTATGACGTCGAAATAGGTAACGCCATCGAGAAGAAAGAATTGCCTCTGGTGGTCGGCATTCTTGCCGACCTTTCCGGCAAACCCCTCGAGCCCCTCCCCAAGTTGAATGAACGGCGTTTCACCGAGATCGATCGCGACAACTTCAACGAAGTGCTCGCCTCGATAGCCCCCCGCGTCACCTTGCAAGTCAACAACACCCTCGGCAGCGACGACAGCAAGCTCAACATCGAGCTCAAGTTCGGTCATATCGATCATTTCGACCCGGTCAAGGTGGTCGAGCAAGTAGCGCCGTTGCGGCGCCTGTTCGAAGCGCGTCAGCGTCTGCGCGATCTGCTGACCAAACTCGATGGCAACGATGACCTGGACAAGCTGCTGCGTGATGTCATCGCCAACACCGAAGGCCTGCAAGAGATCAAATCGGCCCGGCCTGAAGCGGCTGCACCGGCTAGTGATGCCAACGCGACGCCGCAAGCTGCCGCACCGGCTAGCGATGCCGATACAGCGCCGGACGCACAAGCCTGATCGTCCATTCATTTAGGGAGAAATTGCCATGCCCGCCTCATCCAGCGCCCAGACCCAAGCCGGCGAGAGTAGCGTGAACGAGACCTTGTCTCTGCTCGACCGAATCATCGCCGAAGGGCGAATGGCCCACGACGACAGCCAGAAAGATTACGCACGCGACATGCTCGCGGAGTTCGCCACCCAGGTTCTTGACAAAGGCATGGCCGTCGACAAGGACACCGTGGCGATGATCAACGACCGCATCAGCCGGATCGACGAGCTGATCAGCGCCCAGCTCAACGAAGTCCTGCACCACCCGGACCTGCAAAAACTCGAAGCCTCATGGCGTGGTTTGCACCTGCTGGTGCAGAACACCGAAACCAGCTCCCGGCTGAAACTGCGCTTGCTCAACGTGACCCAGAAAGAGCTGCAGAACGATCTGGAAAAAGCCGTCGAGTTCGACCAGAGCGCGCTGTTCAAAAAGATCTACGAAGAAGAATACGGGACCTTTGGTGGTCATCCATTCAGCCTGCTGGTGGGTGACTACACCTTCGGCCGGCATCCGCAGGACATCGGCCTGCTGGAGAAACTCTCGAACGTCGCCGCCGCCGCCCATGCCCCGTTCATTGCCGCTGCCAGCCCGCGACTCTTCGACATGAACAGCTTCACCGAGCTCGCGGTACCGCGTGACCTGTCGAAAGTCTTCGAGAGCCAGGAGTTGATCAAATGGCGCTCGTTCCGCGAAAGCGAAGACTCGCGCTACGTCTCGCTGGTGCTGCCACACTTCCTGCTGCGCCTGCCTTATGGCCCGGAAACCTTGCCGGTGGAAGGCATCAACTACGTTGAAGACGTCAACGGCAGTGACCACAGCAAATACCTCTGGGGCAATGCCGCCTGGGCCTTGTCGCAACGCATCACCGAGGCCTTTGCCAAGTACGGTTGGTGCGCGGCGATTCGCGGTGCCGAAGGCGGTGGCGCCGTCGAAGGGTTACCGGCCCACACGTTCCGCACCACCTCCGGCGATCTGTCGCTCAAATGCCCGACTGAAGTGGCAATCACCGACCGCCGTGAGAAAGAGCTCAACGACCTCGGCTTCATCGCCTTGTGCCACAAGAAAAACAGTGACGTGGCGGTGTTCTTCGGTGGCCAGACCACCAACAAGTCCAAGCTCTACAACACCAACGAGGCGAATGCCAACGCGCGGATCTCGGCCATGCTGCCTTACGTGCTCGCGGCATCCCGCTTCGCGCACTACCTGAAGGTCATCATGCGCGACAAGGTCGGCAGCTTCATGACCCGCGACAACGTGCAGACCTACCTCAACAACTGGATCGCCGACTACGTGCTGATCAACGACAACGCCCCACAGGAAATCAAGGCGCAGTACCCGCTGCGTGAGGCCCGAGTGGACGTATCGGAAGTCGCCGGCAAACCGGGCGTCTATCGGGCGACGGTGTTTCTGCGGCCGCACTTCCAGCTCGAAGAGCTGACGGCCTCGATCCGCCTGGTCGCCACCCTGCCGCCACCGGTAGCAGCCTGACCTGCCTCCCGTCGGCCTGGCCGGCGGGTTTTCCTTTGCTTATCTAACGCGATTTTCTTCAGGAGTTTCAGGCGATGGATGCAATCATTCTCGACCTCGGCGGCGACATCAAAGGCGACAGCCTGCTCGAAGGTTACAAGGACAAGATCGAAGTCATGTCCTACAGCCACAACGTCGCGATGCAGGTGACCAACGACGTCAGCAACTCGGAGCGTACCTCCGGCAAACCGCACATCGGCGAGTTCACGCTGACCAAGTTCGTCGACAGCTCGACCCCGTCTCTCAACGAGTACTGCTGCGCCGGCAAACCGATCCCGGAAGCCAAGATCACCATCGGACGCAACGCCGCCGAAGGCAGCGGCCAGTTGATGCCCTTCATCATCTACACCCTGACCAACGTGGTGCTGTCCAACGTTAGCGTCAGCGGGGGCACGGGCGGCAAACCGGTGGAAACCCTCTCGCTGAACTTCACCAAGATCAAGTGGGAACTGACCGCGCAGAAAGACGATGGCACCAAGGAAGGCACGGCCGCTTCGACCTGGGACCTGGCCGCGAACAAGCTGATCAAGGGCTGACGGAGTACCCCGACCATGACCGGCACCGGCATTCTGCCGCCGCTGTTCGAACGCCTTTCCGCCAGCGAGGCGGATACCGTGCAGGCGTTCGATCGCCAGGCACTGTTGGAGTCGGTCCGTATCGAGTTGCTGCGGTTGTTCAACACCCGCCGTGGCCAGCGCCCGCTGACCACGCCGCCAAGCGTTATTGACTACGGCATCGCTGACTGGACTGCACTGCAGCAACAGCGCAGCGATGACCGCCATCAACTGACGCGGCAGATTCGTGAAGCCATCAACGCCTTCGAACCACGCCTGCAACTTGGCACGGTCGATGTCACGCCGGTCCCCGAAAATCCGCAACAACTGAGTATCAGGCTGCAAGGTGAGCTACGCAGCGGCAAGCAGCATTGGCCTGTCGCATTCGTCATCGAGAACGCCGGCGATGGCCTTGAGGTGCGCAATGAGCGACTCGATTGACCCGCAACTGCTCGATTACTACCAGCGGGAACTGACCTGGCTGCGCCATGCCGGGAGCATTTTCGCCGAACGCTATCCCAAGGTTGCCAGACGCCTGGAACTGTCTCCCGGCGAATGCCCGGACCCGCATGTCGAGCGCTTGCTGGAAGGTTTCGCCTTATTGGCTGCGCGCCTGCAACGGCGACTCGACGACGATTACGCCGAGTTCAGCGACGCGCTGCTGGAACAACTCTACCCGCTGACCATGCGGCCGCTGCCGTCCTGCGCCATCGTCCAGTTCGAACCCGATCCGAGCAAGGGCAACCTGGCCGGCGGTTACCCGCTTCCGCGCGACACGCCGTTGTTCGTCACCACCCGCCACGGTGAAAGCATTCACTTTCGCACCAGCGCCGCCGTTCACCTCTGGCCGCTGGCAATCGACGAAGCCTTGCTGCTGGGAAGCGACGAAGCCCAGGCCCTGACCGGCGTCGCCCAGGCACGCTCGGCGCTGCGCTTGAGCCTGCGCTGCCTGGGCCAAAGCCAATGGGCAGAACTCGGCATCGAGCAGTTGCGCCTGCACCTGGCCGCATCGCCGGTGATTAACGCCAAGCTCTACGACTTGCTCGGTGCCCATGCGATTCAGCTCCTCGCCGGGCCACCCGGCAGCACACCAAAAGTGCTGGCCGGGCTGCCGAAAATCGTCGGTTTCGCCAACGATGAAGTCCTGCTACCCGATGAAGACGGCGTGCATCCAGGGATGCGTTTACTCGCCGAGTACTTTGCCTTCCCGGACAAATTCAATTTCTTCGACGTGCCGCTGGCGGGTGCAATCAGCAACAGCCAGACGCTGTATCTGTACATCATTTTCGACCAGGCACCCGGCAGCCGCCTGCATTTACAAGCCAGCGATATCGCGCTGGGTTGCGCGCCGGTGATCAACCTGTTCCCGCGAACTTCCGAGCCGCTTCGCCCGGACGGCACTCGTAGCGAATACCGCCTGGTTGCCGACAGCCATCGGGAAAACAGCGTCGAAATCCACAGCATTCGCGCCCTGCGCGCCAGCACCTCGCAGGGCGTGCAGCGTGTGCCGGCGTATTACGGCAGCCAGCACGGCGGCAACCACCGCTGCTATTGGCACGCCCGGCGAATCAGCGGCATGACCCCAAACCGCTTGGGTACTGACCTCATGCTGAGTCTGGTGGACACCCAGCTCGACCCGTTTGAAGAAGTGACTGAACTGAGCCTGACCGCCGAGCTGCTCTGCACCAATCGGCACTTGGCCCAGAGCCTGTCGGCCGGAACACCGCTGGGCTTCGAGCGGCCGGGGCCGATTGCCTCGGCGCGCTTGCGTAATCCGCCGAGCCCGCAAAGCCTGCCGCGGCTGGACGGTGAGTCACGCTGGCGACTGGTTTCGCAACTGACGCTCAATCATTTGTCATTGGTCGAAGGTCCCAAGGCGCTGGATGCGCTCAAGGAAATCCTCGAGTTGCATAACCTGCGTGACGAGGCCAGCGGCCGGAGGCAAATCGAAGGCCTGTTGAGCCTGAGCTGCGAGCGGGTCATTGCGCATGTCGGTGAAGACGCCTGGCGCGGGTGGCGCAATGGTCTGGAAGTTCGCTTGCAGCTCGATCCGCAGCATTTTGTCGGCACTAGCGCGGTGCTGTTTTCAGCGGTGCTGGCGCAGTTTTTCTCACTCTATGCCACGGCCAATCGCTTCGTGCGTACGGTGCTGGTTGAATCAGACAAGGAGATCAAGGCATGGCAACCCCAAGCCGGCATGCCGCTCTCCCTTTGAGCCTGAGCCAACGGCTGCGCCGCGATCCTCAGGCGTTCGAATTGTTGCAGGCCTTGTTGCTGCTCGAACGCGAGCATCCACAAGCCGAATCGCTGGGTAGCGGCACTGCGCCGCAGGCTGAAGCGCTGCGTCTGCGCGGTCCGCTGACGCCGTTGTTCGCCGCCAGCCAGGTTGAAAGCTTGACCGAGGAAACGGATCACAAGCCGACCCTGACCACCCCGGTTTTCGGTCTCGGCGGACCAGACGGACCCCTGCCCTACGCCTATCAGGAATGGCTGCAACAACGGGCCCGCGCCAAGGATTATGCGCCGGCCGAGTTCCTCGACCTGTTCCAGCACCGCCTGCTCAGCCTGCTCTACAAAGTGCTGCGCAAACACCGGATTGCCGTGGGCTTTTCAGTGCCGGGCGCGACACCGGTGCACGCCCAGTTGCGAGCGTTGACCGGCCTGCTGCCCAAATCCCTGCACGGGCGTCAGGCGATTCCCGATGCCGCCGTGCTGGCGTGCAGCGCGTTGTTTGCCGACGGGCGCCGTTCGCTCGCAGGCTTCGCTGCCATCGTGCGCGAACAGTTCGAATTGCCGGTCGAGCTCAACGCCTATGAAGGTGCCTGGCGCGAGATTCCACCCGCCAGTCGCAGCCGCTTGCAGCCCGGTGGACGCAACCTGCAACTGGGGCGCAGCGCCGTGGCCGGCACGCGAGTCTGGGACGAACATGCCGGAATCCGTCTGACCCTCGGCCCGCTGACGCCTACCCAGACCGCCGCCTTCTTGCCGGACGGTAAAACGCACGCGGCCTTGGCCAGCCTCAGCGCGCTGTATTTCGGTCCGGACCTGGAGTGCACACTGGTGCTGCTGGTCCGTGGCGCCAACCCGATAAAACTCGGTCGTCAGACTCCCCCACTGTTGAGCTGGAACGGTGGCCTGCAACGCCAGTCCAGCCTCACCCTGCAACGCATCGAGACTCGTCTTCGTCAGCTGGAGATCACCTGAACATGGAACTGGCCAGCCTGATCGGACGCCTCAACCCGGACAACCGCCGCGCCCTGGAACGGGCCGCCCAGCGTTGCCTGCAACGCGGTCATCATTACGTTGAAATCGAGCACCTGTTGCTTGAACTGCTGGAAATCGAAGGCGGCGACTTTGCTTATCTGCTGCCGCGCTTCGGCCTGGAACGCGATGCCCTGACGGCGGAAATCAACAAGGCCCTGGAATTATTCAAGACCGGCAGCACCCGCACCCCGGCACTCTCGGCGCACACCATCGGCTTGCTGGAAGACGCCGTGGTGCAGGCCAGCGTGCTTGGCCTTGAAAGCATCCGTTCCGGCCTGTTGTTATTGGCGCTACTTGACCGTGATGAACGCCGCAGCCTGTTGCTCAACAGTGCTTCGTCGCTGCTGCGGATTCCTCGGGATGCCTTGCGCAGCAATCTGCTGGAATGGACCGAAAGCTCCCGCGAGCATGTCGGCGGCGCCCGCTCGGTCGCCGCAACCGCCGGCAAGCCGCAGCAGAAACAGGACTCGCTGCTCGACCAGTTCACTCAGGACCTGACCGCCGACGCGCATGCCGGGCGCATCGATCCCATCGTCGGGCGTGACGGTGAAATTCGCCAGTGCATCGACATCCTGCTGCGCCGTCGCCAGAACAATCCGATCCTGGTCGGCGCGCCGGGCGTCGGCAAAACTGCGGTAGTCGAAGGCCTGGCCTTGCGCATCGCCGCCGGGGACGTACCGCCGTCGCTGCAAGAAGTCAGTCTGCGAGTCCTCGACCTTGGTCTGTTGCAGGCCGGCGCCGGGGTCAAAGGTGAATTCGAGCAGCGGCTCAAAGGTGTGATCGATGCTGTCCGCAGCGCGGAAAAACCGATCATCCTGTTCATCGACGAAGCCCACACCCTGATCGGCGCCGGGGGTGTCGAGGGCGGCAGCGACGCCGCCAACCTGCTCAAACCGGCGCTGGCCCGTGGTGAACTGCGGACGCTGGCCGCAACCACCTGGCTTGAGTACAAGAAATACTTCGAGAAAGACCCGGCCCTCGCCCGACGCTTCCAGCTGGTGCAAGTCGAAGAACCGGATGAAATTACTGCCGTGGAAATGCTCCGCGGGGTCGCCGCCAAACTCGAACAACACCACGGTGTGCAAGTCCTCGACGCCGCAATTCATGAAGCGGTGAAGCTGTCCCATCGCTACATCTCTGGCCGGCAACTGCCGGACAAGGCCATCAGCGTGCTCGACACCGCCTGCGCGCGGGTCGCCCTCGGTCAACACGACGTACCGCCACCACTGGAGAGCCTGCGTCATCGCCAGCAAAGCCTTAAGGATGAGGTCGAACGCCTGCGCCGCGAACAGGCCACCGGCCTCGATCACCGTGAGCGCATTACCGTGCTCGAGACCGAGTCCACCAGCAACGTGCAGGCCATTCGCGAACTGGAGATCCGCTGGAGCGAAGAACGCGTCGCCGTGCGCGAACTGCTGGAAACCCGGCGCGAACTGCTGGCCCTGAGCGAACGCGCCGACAGCGACAAACCGGACGACGTCACTGACGGACGCCTCGACCATCTGGCCGCCGAACTGCTGCGCCTGGAAGCCGGCCTCGACGCCATTCGCCAGGACGACCCGCTGGTGCCGGAGCAAGTCGACGCGAAAACCGTCGCCGCGGTGATTGCCGGCTGGACTGGCATCCCGGTCGGCAAGATGCTCGCTGACGAAGCCCACGCCGTGCGCACCCTCGGCCAGCGCATGAGCCAACGGGTGATGGGCCAACGCACTGCGCTGAACACCATCGCCCAACGCTTGCAGGCGTATCGCGCCGGCCTCACTGACCCGCAAAAACCGGTCGGCGTGTTCCTGCTGGTCGGCCCCACCGGCGTCGGTAAAACTGAAACCGCCTACGCCCTGGCAGATGCGCTGTATGGCGGAGAGCGCAACCTGATCAGCATCAACCTCTCGGAATATCAGGAAGCCCACACCGTCAGCCAACTCAAAGGCGCCCCGCCCGGTTACGTCGGTTACGGCAGCGGCGGCGTGCTCACCGAAGCCGTGCGCCGCAAACCCTATTCTGTTGTGCTGCTGGACGAAATCGAAAAAGCCCACCCGGATGTGCTGGAGGCTTTTTATAACGTCTTCGACAAAGGCCTGATGGAAGACGGCACCGGCCTGGTGGTGGACTTCAAAAACACCGTGATGCTCGCCACCAGCAACGTCGGCGCCGAACTGCTACTCGACACACCGACCGCGCAACTGGACAGCGATGCCTTCACCGAAGCCCTGCACAACGTCCTGCTGAAAGCCTTCCGTCCGGCGTTTCTGGCGCGCATGACCGTGGTCGCGTATCGGCCGCTGGATGAGGTGACGCTGGAAGGGATTGTGTTGGCCAAACTGGAGAAATTGCGTGGCCGCTACAAAGCTGCGACCGGCAAGCAGTTCGAGTTTGATGCCGGGATTGTGCAGGCGGTGCTGGCCAAGTGCAGTGCGGCGGGTGCGCGGGATGTCGAGAATGTGCTGATGACGCAGGTGACGGGGAAGTTGGCGGAGTGGGTGTTGGAGTAACTCACAGCCAATCCGTGTTTTGACCATGGCTCGTAACAGGATCGTTGTTATCAGTCACACCCCATGAATGTGTAGGGAAGGAGAACGTCATGCCACAACTACCCACCGCTAACGCTGCACGAGTGTCTTTGCTCCATGGTGCCGTCGGCGTCGGTGAGCATCACGACAGCGACACAGCGCGCCATCATCTCTATGACTGGATGCTCAGCGGTCTGGTGACGCAGATCGTCCTGGAACTGGATGATTTCGCCAACGTCCCACTCGGCGAAACGGTGCAGGTCCTCGGCTTTATCGACAACCAGTGGGGTAATGATATTGGTTTGCTGGACTTATGGACGCTGGCGGAAAACCTGAACATCGAAGTTCGCGGCTGGGACCCGGGTGATCAACTGGGACTTACCATGGCCCAGAGTCTCGCCTTTCGAAACAACCAGATTGTGGCCAGTTTCATTAATGAGCATGCACCTGGCGTGCCCCATGCTGCCGTTCCGAATGCCGTGGGTGTGGTCCTGCTGTTTGGCGTCGGCCATTTCGGTCCGACGCCCATGACCATCAACATGCTGTTGGGAGACGCGTTGCCGTGGGTCGATTTGCATTGAAAGCCCATTGGCCGTTCACCATCGCCTTTAGATAAGGACTCTCAATGCCCCGCACCACCGACAGCAACACCACCCTTTCCGTCACCGCCTCCTCGCTGTCGGCGCTTTACCCTGAATCCCTTTCCGGCGAAGAGGCCCTCAACGCTTTGGGGTCACAAACCCTGCACGGCCTCAACGACGGCACCTCGCTCACGCTCAACTCAGCCATCTCCACCCACCTCACCACCACTTTGCACAACGACGCCCAAACCCGCCCGCTCGATGCACTGGTCGCCGAAATCCGCCAGCTCCCCGCCGACGCCACTGCCGAGCGTTATCAGCTTGTCTTAAGGCCATGGCTCTGGTGGCTGACCCTGGCCAGCAACAACCGCGTCTTCCAGAACCTCGCCACCTCGGACATCGTCACCACGATCTTCAAGGCCCACGGCTTCACCGATTTCCAGTTGAAACTCACCGGCAGTTATACCCCACGCGAGTACTGCGTGCAGTACGGCGAAACCGATTTCGCCTTTGTCTCGCGGTTGCTGGAAGAAGAAGGGATTTTCTGGTTTTTCACCCACGCGGATGGCAAGCACACGCTGATGCTCGGGGACAGTAACGATGCGTTCGTGCCGATACCCAATGGACCCAAGGTGAGCTATCTCGGGCAACGGATGGGCGAGCGCGAATTGCATGGCATCCGTTCCGGGCAAGTCTGTGTGCAGGCGGTGGCCGGGGTGTATCGGGCGACGGATTATGAGTTCACCACACCGACCACGTCCCTCTACGATCAGGCTGAAGCCGTGGCCGGGCCGCGTTCCATCTATGAGCATCCGGGCGGTTACCATGCCAAGGCTCGAGGTGATGCGCTGACCAAGCAGCGGGTGGACGGTTTGCGCAGTCAGGAGAAACGCTTCGTCGGCGAGAGCGATTGCCGTTGGCTGGTGCCGGGGCACTGGTTCACGCTGGCCGGTCACGATGACCCGACGCTGAATATCGATTGGGTGGTGACGGCGGTCACTCATGAGGCCAGTCATGACAGCTACCGCAACCGCTTCGAAGCCATCCCCAAAGCCACGCCTTATCGCCCGGCGCGGCTCACGCCCAAGCCGCGGATGCATACGCAAACGGCGCTGGTGGTCGGCAAATCCGGCGAGGAAATCTGGACCGACGAGTATGGTCGGATCAAGTTGCAGTTCCCCTGGGATCGCGACGGCAAGAATGACGAAAGCAGTTCCTGCTGGGTTCGCGTGGTGCTGCCGTGGAGCGGCAAGGGTTTTGGCATGCAATTCGTGCCACGGATAGGTCAGGAAGTAATCGTGACCTTTATCGACGGCGACCCGGACCGGCCATTGGTCACCGGTTGCGTCTACAACGGTGACAACGCCCTGCCCTATGCGCTGCCAGCGAACCAGACCCAGTCCGGGATCAAGACCAACTCATCCAAAGGTGGCGGCGGTTTCAACGAGTTGCGCTTCGAGGACAAGAAGGACGCCGAAGAGGTGTTTCTGCAGGCGCAGAAGGACTTCAAGATCAATGTACTCAACGACACCACCGCCAGCGTCGGCCATGATGAAATCCTTACGGTAAAGAACGCCCGCACCCGCACGGTCAAGGAAGGCGACGAGACCGTGACCCTGGAAAAAGGCAAACGCAGCGTGACGATCCAGACCGGCAGCGACAGCCTCGACGTCAAGGACAGCCGCACGGTGAAGGTCGGCGCCGATCAGAAGCACAGCACCGGCGGCAACTACGAGCACAAGGTCACTGGCGATTACAGCCTGACGGTGGACGGCAACCTGACCATCAAGGTGAGCGGCACCCTCACACTGCAAAGCGGTGGCAGTTTCGCGATCAAAAGTGGCGCCGATCTGGCGGCCCAGGCCAGTACCTCGATCAGTCAGAAGGCCGGCACCTCCCTGAGCAATCAGGCCGGCACGGAGCTGACCAACAAGGCCGGCACCTCGCTGACCAATGATGCCGGGGTCAGCCTGACCAACAAGGGCGGTGCCGAGCAGACCGTGGACGGCGGCGGCATGCTGACCATCAAGGGCGGACTGGTGAAGGTCAATTGAGGAGCAACCGAAGATGGCATCCAGCAAGGTAGAACTGGAGCGTGGTGACAGCCAAATGAGTGGCCGCCTCACGGACGATCAACTGGACGGTCCGCTGCACATTAAAGAAGCCAGGCGCCCTCAGGCAGATCTGAATTACAGCAAAGGCGAGTTGCAGGGCATCAGCGTGCTGTATCACCCCAACGGCAAGGTGTCGGCGCAGTTGCCTTTTTTGCGCGACAAGTTACAAGGTGTCGCGAGCTTTTATGCACCCGAGGGGTGCCTGCAACGCAAAGCCACTTACCGTCGAGGCCTGCTTCATGGTGAAGCGAGCAACTACTTTCCCGACGGGCACGTCGCGGAGGTCGAGTTCTACCGTGACGGTGTACGTGAGGGGCTTTACCAGCGTTTCCATCCCAATGGCAAACAAGCGGTCAACGCCCGTTATCTCAACGGACAGTTGCTGGAACCGGAGCAAGCCTTTGCCAGCGATGGAAGGCCGCTCAACGCCGAAGGCAAGCCGATCTCGCGGATGCGCTGGTGGTGGATGCGCTGGACGGATCCTCAGCAAGCCTAAACCTGTCGTTCAAGGAATCAACATCTGCATCTGCCCCGGCATCGCGACTTTAATCACCCCGCCCCAGTTGCACATCAAGCTGCAGTTGGCGTCGAGGGCAGGCATCCCCCCCAGCAACAGGGTCGGCGCTCCGGGCATCCACGGGGCGGCAGTGGCCGGAATGCATGGCATCGGCGTCAGCACGCCGAGGGCGGCCGCCGTGGCCGCTGCGACCATTGGATTGGCCGGGCTCATGCACATGCCAAACGGCATGATGTTCAGCAGCGGAATGTGATCCATGATGTTCGCCGCCGGCATGCCGCCGGTCAGCGTGCGGTTTACCGGCAGCACGTTGAGCACCCCCGGTGCCGCACCGAAACTGCATTGCAGGGTCGCGGTGGCGCACACTTGCGGACAGCCCATGTCGAATCTCCTTCCTGGACGCGATACTCCTCTGAACCATAGTCCGCCGAGCCTGTTCTCGCACATCAGGAACGCTGATTATCCAGCAACACGCTAACCTATAAGACCTTGCCGCGCTTGTGGCGCCCCCGGCACGCCATTAGATTAGTCAATGATGTCTGGCCTCCATAATAAGCAGAAGGGATAAGCATGGCGCTTACTGACCAGTCCACCCGTATCCGCTCTGGCGAAGAACTTGATGCCAGCCTGATCGATCCGTACCTCAAGGCGCACATTCCGGGCCTGAGCGGGTTGCCGAAGATCAGCCAGTTCCCCGGTGGCGCTTCGAACCTGACGTACCTGCTCGAATACCCCGAGCAAGAGTTCGTGCTGCGCCGGCCGCCGTTTGGCCACAAGGCCAAGTCCGCCCACGACATGGGCCGTGAGTTTCGCATTCTCAATCAACTCAAGGACGGCTTTCCGTACTGTCCGAAAGCCTACGTTCACTGCACTGACGAATCGGTGATCGGTGCCGAGTTCTATGTAATGGAACGGGTCAAGGGGATCATCCTGCGCTCCGAACTGCCACCGGAACTGGGCCTCGACGCCGCTAAAACCGAAGCCTTGTGCAAGAGTTTCATCGACAAGTTCGTCGAACTGCACCGCGTCGATTACCAGGCCTGTGGCCTGGCCGACCTGGGCAAGCCGCAAGGTTATGTCGCCCGGCAGATTCGTGGCTGGAGCGAGCGCTACGAAAAAGCCCTGACGCCTGATGCGCCGAACTGGCAAGCGGTCAAGGACTGGCTCAACGACAAGATGCCGGCCGACCACCCGACGTCGAGCATCGTCCACAACGACTACCGCTTCGACAACGTGATCCTCGACCCGAACAACCCGATGCAGATCATCGGTGTACTGGATTGGGAGCTGACCACCCTCGGCGATCCGCTGATGGACCTGGGCAACACCCTCGCCTACTGGATCGAAGCCGGCGACCCGGCACCGGTGCAACTGATGCGCCGTCAACCGAGCCATGCCCCGGGCATGCTGACCCGTCGCGAGTTCGTCGATTACTACGCCGAACGCTCGGGGATCAAGATCGACAACTTCGACTTCTACTACACCTACGGGCTGTTCCGCCTGGCCGGTATCGTGCAGCAGATCTACTACCGCTTCTTCCATGGCCAGACCCAGGACAAACGCTTCGCGCAGTTCATTCACATGAACAAGCTGCTGGAGCAGATGAGCCTGCAAGTCATCCAGAAATCCAGCCTCTGATCGCGCCCCTGGCGCCACGCCCATTACAAGGAAAAACCATGTCCAAGACTCAGTTGTTCGACCTCGACGGTAAAATCGCTTTCGTCTCCGGCGCCAGCCGTGGCATCGGTGAAGCGATCGCCAAACTGCTGGCCCAGCAAGGCGCCCACGTGATCGTATCGAGTCGCAAACTCGACGGCTGCCAGCACGTGGCCGACGCGATCATCGCTGACGGCGGCAAAGCCACTGCCGTCGCCTGCCACATCGGCGAAATGGAACAAATCACTCAAGTGTTCGCCGGCATCCGCGAGCAATTCGGTCGCCTGGACATCCTGGTCAACAATGCCGCGACCAACCCGCAGTTCTGCAATGTGCTGGATACCGACCTCGGCGCCTTCCAGAAAACCGTCGACGTGAACATTCGCGGCTACTTCTTCATGTCGGTGGAAGCCGGCAAGCTGATGCGCGAAAACGGTGGCGGCAGCATCATCAACGTTGCGTCGATCAACGGCATCTCGCCGGGCATCTTCCAGGGCATCTACTCGGTGACCAAGGCGGCAGTGATCAACATGACCAAGGTCTTTGCCAAGGAGTGCGCGCAGTTCGGCATCCGCTGCAACGCCCTGCTACCAGGCCTGACCGACACCAAATTTGCCTCGGCGCTGGTGAAGAACGACGCGATTCTGAAGACCGCGTTGCAACAGATTCCGCTCAAGCGTGTGGCGGATCCAAGCGAAATGGCCGGCGCAGTGCTTTATTTGGCGAGTGATGCGTCGAGCTATACGACTGGAGTTTCGCTGAATGTGGACGGTGGTTTCCTGTCCTGATTCTCTGTCTCCTGTGGGAGCCGGGCTTGCCCGCGATTGCATCAGCGCGGTGCATCTGTCGTACCGTGGCGCTTGTATCGCGGGCAAGCCCGGCTCCCACAGGGAAGAAGGTCACCCCAGAGCTTAACGAATTTTAATTCCACCAATTGCATTTAGAGAATATTTATTCCATAACTAGGCATCCCGAAAACAATAATCCAAAGGATCCTGTTATGCGCGAACTCGGAATCGGACTTATCGGCACGGGCTTCATGGGCCGTGCCCACGCCCTGGCCTTTCGCAATGTCAGCGCGGCTTTCGAACTGCCCTACACGCTGCGGCTCGCGGCTCTTGCCGACGCCGATCCCGCTCGCGCACAAGCGTGCGCCACTGCCTGGGGTTTCGAGCAGGCCCACAGTGACTGGCAACAGTTGATCGACGATCCCAAGGTCAACCTGATCGCTATCACCACCCCCAACCATCTTCATTACCCGATGGCCATGGCTGCAATCGCCGCCGGCAAACCGCTGTATTGCGAAAAACCACTGGCAGTCAGCCTTGAGCAAGCCAGCGCCATGCACCTGGCGGCCAAAGCAGCTGGCGTGGTCACCCGCGTGGGCTACAACTACCAGCACAACCCGATCATTGGTTTGGCTCGCGAGCTGATTCGAAACGGCGACCTGGGCGAGATCATCAGCTTTCAAGGCGAATTCAGCGAAGACTTCATGGCTGACCCGAACTCGCCGTGGTCCTGGCGCTGTGAAGCTGAACATGCCGGCGGCGCGCTGGCGGACCTGGGCAGTCATTTGCTGGCCATGGCGCGCTATCTGGTGGGCGATGTCGAGGCGGTGTGCGCCGATACCCAAACGGTGCACCGCCAGCGTCCGGCCACGGCGGGCAGCCTGGAACAACGCAGCATTGCCGTCGACGATCAGGCCCACGCCCTGCTGCGCTTTGCCAACGGCGCTCGTGGCACCTTCAGCAGCAGTTGGCTCAAGCACGGCTACAAGAATCACCTGAGTTTCGAGATCAGCGGCACCAAAGGCACCCTGGCATTCGATCAGGAGCGCTTGAATGAGTTACGCCTGTGCCGCGCCGGCCAGGACGGTTTCCAGCGTTTACTGGCCGGACCGAATCTGCCCGGCTACGCGGCATTCAGCCCTGCACCGGGGCATCAACTGGGCTACAACGAGTTGAAGACGCTGGAAGTGCATGCGCTGATCATGGCCCTGGCCGGACAAGGCCAGGACGGCACGGATTTCGAGGAGGCCTGGGAAGTGGAGCGCTTGGCGGCGGCGATTCGGCTGGCGGCGCGGGAGCAGCGCTGGGTCAATATCAGGGAGGTCTGATCGCTCCAGCGCTGCGTTATGGCAACGCTCAGCGCGCCAGCTGTAGTGCCAACGCCTTGGCTTGGCTCGCCACGTCAGTCACCGCCGTGCTTTCCCACCACATGCCACGCAGGGGCGGGCCCATGGCGAACAAGCGCTGGGCAACCTGCCCCTCGGCATCGATCACCGCCCCGCTAGGATCCGCGGCGATCCCCAGCGCCAATGGCCCCGGTTTTATCAAGCCGCGGGCCAGCAGTTGCTGCGGCAAGGGTCGGGCGACCCGGCGCCAGTCGTATTCGATGCCGCTGGAGTTGACCAGCGCGTCGCCACTGACCACGGTCACTTCAGACTCCCCGCGCCGACGGATGCAAATGCTCACCCGTCCGTCCGCCGAGGGCGCCAGACCTTTGAACGACGCAGCCTGAATCCGCAAGCGCCCTGACTGATGCAAACGCGCTACCAGCTCTGCACTCAAGGGCGGCGACCGATGATGATGGCTTTCCCACCATGGCCGCACATGGCGCACAAACTGCCGGCGTTGCACATCCGTTGCCTGGCTCCAGAGCCGCCCGATATGCGCCCGCACGGTATCCAGCGGCGCCTGCCAGTCGATACCCTCCGCCGTCGCCGTACGGCAATGGCGCCGCAGTTCATGCATCAACTGACGCGGACTGCGAATGTCGGGATCCTCGGCCAGAAAATCCACCCACGCCGGCGGTTGCCGACGCACATGCGGCAGCAAGCCGTGACGGGAAAACACTTCGATCGGTCCACGATGCCCGGCCTGCTCCAGCGACACCACGGCATCGACCATGGTCAGGCCCGAGCCGATGATCAATACCGTCGATTGCGGATCAAGCTGTGTCATGGCCGCCACATCCCAAGGATCGACGGCTGCAGCGTTCAAGCCACTGGACTCGGTTTGCGGGGTTCGCGCAGCCGGGAACAAGCCGGTCGCCAGCACCGCAAAAGCGCCGCGCAAGCGTGTTCCATCACTCAAGGTCAGTAACGTCGCGTGTTCATCGGTTTGCAGGTCGACCACTTCCCCGCGCACATGCTCGACGCTTGAACCATAACGCGCGCCGACGGCCTGGGCTTCGGCCAACCGCTGCTGCACATACAGGCCGAAAATGCCCCGAGGCGGGAACAACTCGGCGACCGGCACCGACTGCTGGTCCGACTCCGGCCAGCCGCCGTTGGCAATAAATGCACCCAACCATTGGGTCAGGTCATCGGCGTTGTCCGGGTCGACACTCATCCGTGCGGCGTTGCCATTCAGCGTGTGGCCCAATTCAACCGCGCTATAGGCCTCGCCCCGGCCCAACTCGGCGCGAGGCTCGATCACCAGCACCTGACGCTTGCCGGGCAAACGCATCAACTGCATGGCCAGTAATGCGCCGCTCAAGCCACCGCCGACGATCAGGATGTCAGCATTGCGGATGGCGTTTGTTGTCTGTCCGCCTGGGGTTTCAGTCATGCGGTTCTCACGGATCGAGGGGGAATGTCTGAAATGTATCACTGCATGGTTATCTGGACCGATGATCCGTTTCAGAGCACCACATTACGCACAAACCGCGTCGCCACCGCCCCATCATTGCGATAGGCGTGAGGCCGGTTACTGGCGAAGCTGACAAACTCACCTGTCGCGAGAATGCGCTCTTCATCCCCCAGCACCAACGTCAGGCTGCCTTCGAAGACATACAGCTGTTCACTCCAGCCATCGGCATCCGGCTCCGAAACGTATTCCTCGCCCGGCTCCAGCCGCCATTCCCAGAGTTCGACTTCTCGACTGGCGTTGGCCTTGGCCAACAGCACGGCTTTGCTGCCGGGGATCAAGCCGGCCCACGCCAGTTCGTTGATGCGGCTCGGGTCGCGCACCTCGGGGGCCTGAATCAGGTCGCTGAAGGCTACGTCCAAGGCTTCGGCCACCCGGTCGAGGGTGGTCAGGCTGACGTTTTTCTCACCTGCTTCGATGGCCACCAGCATCCGGCGGCTGACCCCGGATTTTTCCGCCAATGCGGTCTGGCTCAGCTCTGCGGCATGGCGCAGGCGTCGGACGTTCTGGCTGACGTGTTGAAGGACCGAGGCCCGTTGGCCGGAATCTTTGTGCACTATATTGCTCACTTAGTAGGTTTGCGCAGTATACTGCCCAACTTCGGGCGCATTGTGCGTCCCCCTCAGGTAGTGCGCAAGGCCATGACGTCGGTGAATACTTCCAAACCCTCTACCTTTTTCTCACGGTTCAGCAAGGCTGAATGCGTGCTGGTGCTGATCACCATGGTCTGGGGCGGGACGTTCCTGCTGGTGCAGCATGCGATGACGGTCAGCGGGCCGATGTTTTTCGTCGGCCTGCGCTTTGCTGCAGCGGCGAGCATTGTCGCGCTGTTCTCCTGGCGCAGCCTGCGTGAGTTGACCCTGTTTGAACTTAAGGCCGGCGCGTTCATTGGTGTGGCGATCATGCTCGGCTATGGCCTGCAAACCGTTGGCTTGCAGACCATCCTCAGCAGCCAATCGGCGTTCATCACTGCGCTTTACGTGCCTTTCGTACCCTTGCTGCAATGGCTGGTGCTCGGGCGTCGGCCGGGGTTGATGCCGAGTATTGGCATCATGTTAGCGTTCACCGGGTTGATGCTGCTTTCAGGCCCAGCCGGCGCGTCGTTGAATTTCAGCTCGGGGGAAATCGCCACGCTGATCAGCGCCGTCGCCATTGCCGCCGAAATCATTCTGATCAGCACTTATGCTGGCCGGGTCGACGTGCGTCGGGTCACCGTGGTGCAACTGGCGACCACTTCGGTGCTGGCATTTTTGATGATTGTGCCGACTCAGGAAGCGCTTCCCGGTTTTTCCTGGTTGCTGCTGGCCAGCGCGGTGGGCCTGGGCGCCGCCAGTGCGGCGATTCAGGTGGCGATGAACTGGGCGCAGAAAAGCGTTTCACCGACCCGCGCGACGCTGATCTACGCCGGCGAACCGGTCTGGGCCGGTATCGCCGGGCGTATCGCGGGCGAGCGGCTGCCGGGGCTGGCGCTGTTTGGTGCGGGGTTGATTGTCGCGGCGGTGATTGTTAGTGAGTTGAAGACCAAGGGTAAAGCTGCGGCTGAAACCGCGGATGAGTTGGAGCGAGAGTCCGTGGAGTAAGCCTGGAAATACCATCGTTCCCACTCTGCGTAGGAATGATCACTTCTAACCTTCGAAACAATGTGAATCAGGCGTTTTCAGCCTACCTTGTAGGATCCTGCCACAGCTTGGCAGTTGGTGATCCGGGGCCCGGCACGTATGATCCTTGACAAACTTCCGCAGATTAGAAGCCTATGTCCCTGATAGTTCTACTGCTTCTGCCTTTTATTGGCAGCTGTCTGGCGGCCTTGCTGCCGCACAACGCGCGTAATACCGAATCGATACTCGCTGGCCTGGTTGCCTTGATCGGCACCGTCCAGGTGGCGTTGCTGTATCCGCAGATCGCCCATGGTGGCGTGATTCGCGAAGAGTTTTTCTGGCTACCGAGCCTGGGCTTGAATTTCGTCCTGCGCATGGACGGTTTCGCCTGGCTGTTCTCGATGCTGGTGCTGGGCATCGGCACGCTGGTGTCGCTGTACGCGCGGTATTACATGTCGCCGGACGACCCGGTGCCACGCTTCTTTGCATTCTTCCTGGCGTTCATGGGCGCCATGCTCGGGCTGGTGATCTCGGGCAATCTGATTCAGATGGTGTTTTTCTGGGAGCTGACCAGCCTCATCTCGTTCCTGTTGATCGGCTATTGGCACCACCGCGCCGATGCGCGCCGTGGCGCCTACATGGCGCTGATGGTGACCGGTGCCGGTGGTTTATGCCTGCTGGCGGGGGTGATGCTGCTCGGCCATGTCGTGGGCAGCTATGACCTGGACCAGGTCCTGGCCGCCGGCGATCTGATTCGCGCCCATGCGCTGTACCCTATTCTGCTGCCGCTGATCCTGATCGGCGCGTTGAGTAAAAGCGCCCAGTTCCCCTTCCACTTCTGGCTTCCCCACGCCATGGCCGCTCCGACACCGGTCTCGGCTTACCTGCACTCGGCGACCATGGTCAAGGCCGGGGTTTTCCTTCTGGCACGGCTGTGGCCGTCGCTGTCCGGCAGCGAAGAATGGTTCTATATCGTCAGCGGGGCTGGCGCTTGTACATTGTTGCTCGGCGCTTACTGCGCAATGTTCCAGAACGACCTCAAAGGCCTGCTGGCCTACTCGACCATCAGCCATCTGGGCCTGATCACCCTGTTGCTGGGCCTGAACAGCCCGCTGGCCGCCGTCGCGGCGGTGTTTCATATTCTCAACCACGCGACCTTCAAGGCCTCGCTGTTCATGGCTGCCGGGATCATCGACCACGAAAGCGGCACCCGCGACATTCGCAAGCTCAGCGGCCTGATCAAACTGATCCCGTTCACCGCGACCCTGGCGATGGTCGCCAGCGCCTCGATGGCCGGCGTGCCGTTGCTCAACGGTTTCCTTTCAAAAGAGATGTTCTTCGCCGAAACCGTGTTCATTAATGCCTCGGCCTGGATCGAGACCACCCTGCCGATCGTCGCGACCATCGCCGGGACCTTCAGCGTCGCCTACTCCCTGCGCTTTACCGTTGATGTGTTCTTCGGCCCAACCGCCACCGACCTGCCGCACACCCCGCACGAACCGCCGCGCTGGATGCGGGCGCCGGTGGAATTGCTGGTGTTTACCTGCCTGGTGGTGGGGATCTTCCCGGCCCAGGTGGTCGGCCCATTGCTCGCCGCCGCGGCCCTGCCGGTGGTGGGTGGAACCTTGCCCGAATACAGCCTGGCGATCTGGCACGGCTGGAACGCGCCGATGATCATGAGCTTGATCGCCATGTCCGCCGGTATCGTTGTGTACCTGCTGCTGCGCAATCAGCTCAAACGCGGGCGGTTCAACTACCCGCCGATCATCGGCCGGCTCAACGGCAAGCGCCTGTTCGAACGCAGCCTGGTGGTGATGATGCGTCTGGCTCGACGGCTTGAGCGGCGGGTCAGTACCAAGCGCCTGCAAACCCAATTGTTCCTGCTGGTGCTGGTGGCCGTGTTGGCGGGGTTGATTCCGCTGCTGCACAGCGGCTTGAGTTGGGGCGAGCGGCCGAAGATCCCCGGCTCGATCGTCTTCGTCACGCTCTGGTTGCTGGCGATTGCCTGCGCGCTGGGTGCCGCTTGGCAAGCCAAGTACCACCGACTCGCGGCCCTGACGATGGTCAGTGTCTGCGGCATGATGACCTGCGTCACCTTCGTCTGGTTCTCGGCGCCGGACCTGGCCCTGACCCAATTGGTGGTCGAGGTGGTGACCACCGTGCTGATCCTGCTTGGCCTGCGCTGGTTGCCACGGCGGATCGAAGAGGTCTCGCCACTGCCCAGCAGCGTGCCCAAGGCGCGGGCTCGCCGTTTGCGCGACTTGCTGCTGTCGAGCGCGGTCGGCATCGGCATGGCACTGCTCGCCTACGCCATGCTGACCCGCCAGACACCGAACGACATCTCCTCGTTCTACCTCAGTCGCGCGTTGCCCGAAGGCGGCGGCAGCAACGTGGTCAACGTGATGCTGGTGGACTTCCGCGGCTTCGACACCCTCGGTGAGATCACCGTGCTGGTGGCCGTGGCGCTGACAGTGTTTGCCCTGCTGCGACGCTTCCGTCCACCGAAAGAAAGCATGCAACTACCGGCACAACAGCGCCTGCTGGCACCGGACGTAGTCACCGATCTGGTCAACCCGCGTCACGCCAGCGATACCGCGCTGGGCTTCATGATGGTCCCGGCGGTGCTGGTGCGGTTGTTATTGCCCATTGCAGTGGTGGTGTCGTTCTACCTGTTCATGCGCGGGCACAATCAACCGGGTGGCGGTTTTGTCGCGGGACTGGTGATGTCGGTGGCGTTCATCCTGCAATACATGGTCGCCGGTACTCAGTGGGTCGAAGCTCAGATGAGCCTGCGACCGGTGCGCTGGATGGGCACCGGACTGCTCTTCGCCACGCTCACCGGCCTGGGTGCGATGGTCGCCGGTTATCCGTTCCTGACCACCCACACCTGGCATTTCGGGTTGCCGCTGCTGGGCGAGATTCATATCGCCAGTGCGCTGGGCTTCGACATCGGCGTGTACGCCGTGGTGGTGGGTTCGACACTGCTAATCCTGACTGCCCTGGCGCACCAATCGGTGCGTGGCCACAAGCCGAGCAGCCAGCCTAAACCCATTGCCAAGCCAGGAGCTGCCTGATGGAAGAAGTCATCGCGATCGCCATTGGCGTACTGGCAGCCTCCGGGGTCTGGCTGGTGCTGCGCCCACGGACCTTTCAGGTCGTCATGGGCCTGTGCCTGCTGTCTTACGGGGTCAACCTGTTCATCTTCAGCATGGGCAGCCTGTTCATCGGCAAGGAGCCGATCATCAAGGACGGCGTGCCGCAAGACCTGCTGCATTACACCGATCCGTTGCCCCAGGCGCTGGTACTCACCGCCATCGTCATCAGTTTCGCCATGACCGCATTGTTCCTGGTGGTGCTGCTGGCGTCCCGGGGCCTGACCGGTACCGACCATGTCGATGGCCGGGAGCCTAAAGAATGAGCTGGATGCCCCATCTGATCGCTGCACCGATACTGCTGCCGTTGCTGACGGCGGCACTGATGCTGATGCTCGGCGAAAAACACCGTCCGCTCAAAGCCCGGATCAACCTGTTCTCGAGCCTGCTGGGCCTGGGGATTTCCGTACTGTTGCTGCAGTGGACCCAGGCGCAAGGCGTGCCCGGCTCCATCGGCGTGTACCTGCCGGGTAACTGGCAGGCACCCTTTGGCATCGTGCTGGTAGTCGATCGCCTGTCAGCGCTGATGCTGGTGCTGACCGGAATCATCGGCGTCAGCGCCCTGCTGTTCGCCATGGCCCGCTGGGACAGTGCCGGCGCAAGCTTCCACGCGCTGTTCCAGATTCAACTGATGGGCCTCTACGGAGCCTTCCTGACCGCCGACCTGTTCAACCTCTTCGTGTTTTTCGAAGTGCTGCTGGCGGCGTCTTACGGCTTGATGCTGCACGGTTCGGGGCGCGCGCGGGTGTCGTCGGGTCTGCATTACATTTCGATCAACCTGCTGGCCTCGTCGCTGTTCCTGATTGGCGCCGCGCTGATCTATGGCGTCACCGGCACCCTGAACATGGCCGACCTGGCGCTGAAGATCCCGCTGGTGCCGGAAGCCGATCGCGGCTTGCTGCATGCCGGCGCGGCGATTCTGGCTGTGGCCTTCCTGGCCAAGGCCGGGATGTGGCCGCTGAACTTCTGGCTGGCCCCGGCCTATTCCTCGGCCAGCGCTCCGGTGGCGGCGATGTTCGCGATCATGACCAAGGTCGGCGTCTACACCTTGCTGCGTCTGTGGACCCTGCTGTTCTCCGGCCAGGCCGGTGCTTCGGCATACTTTGGCGGTGACTGGCTGACCTACGGCGGCATGGCGACAATTATCTGCGCGGCGTTGGCGATCCTGGCCACGCAGCGACTGGAGCGCATGGCCAGCCTGAGCATCATGGTGTCGGCGGGCATCCTGTTGTCGGCCATCGGTTTTGCCCAGCCGAGCCTGATCGGCGCGGCGCTGTTCTATCTGGTCAGCTCAACCTTGGCGCTGAGCGCGCTGTTCCTGCTGGCGGAGCTTATCGAGCGTTCGCGTACGGCCATCGAGATGCCGCTGGACGATGAAATCGAAGCGCTGCCACGACCGCTGGAATCCTCGCCGCCAACCAAGGGCATCAACCTCGACGACGAGCAGAAAGCCGTGGTCGGGCAGGTAATTCCCTGGACCATGGCGTTCCTTGGCTTGAGCTTCATTGCCTGCGCACTGCTGATCATCGGCATGCCGCCGCTCTCCGGGTTCATCGGCAAGCTCGGCTTGCTCAGCGCCCTGCTCAACCCGCTGGGCCTCGGCACCTCGGGGGAGCAGCCGATATCGAACGCCGCGTGGAGCCTGCTGGCGCTGTTGATTCTGTCCGGGCTGGCCTCGTTGATCGCCTTCTCGCGCCTGGGCATCCAGCGCTTCTGGACGCCGGCAGAGCGCCCGTCGCCGGTGCTGCGACGCCTGGAATGCGTGCCGATCTTTGCCTTGCTGGGCTTGAGCATATTGCTGACCTTCAAGGCCGAACCGCTGATGCGCTACACCCAGGCGGCCGCCGACACCTTGAACAACCCGCAGCAATACGTGATGGCGGTGCTCGGCACCCGCGCCGTACCCAGCCCCGAAGCCAAAGCCGCAATGCAGGAGGTGCAACCATGAAACGTCTGTTCCCGGCACCCTGGTTATCGCTGGCGCTTTGGGTCTTGTGGCTGGTGCTGAACCTGTCCATCAGTCCAGGCAACCTGCTGCTGGGCGCGATATTGGGTTTCTGCGCACCATTGATGATGCGCAAGCTGCGACCGCTGCCGATCCGTATTCGTCGTCCCGGGGTGATCTTGCGCCTGTTCTTCCAGGTCGGGCGCGACGTGCTGGCGTCCAACTTCGCGGTCGCGTGGGGCGTGTTGAACGCCGGTCGACGACCACCGCGCTCGAAGTTCATCAAGGTGCCGCTGGACCTGCGTGACGCCAACGGGCTCGCGGCGCTGTCGATGATCACCACGGTGATTCCCGGTACGGTCTGGTCGGAGCTGGCACTGGATCGCAGCATTCTGCTGTTGCATGTATTCGATCTGGATGACGAAGCGCACTTCATCCAGCACTTCAAGGCGACTTATGAGCGCCCCTTGATGGAGATTTTCGAATGAGCACACTGCTTTCGAATGCGGTTCTGTTCAGCCTGTTCATTTTCTCCCTGGCGATGGCGCTGACGCTGATTCGCCTGTTCAAAGGTCCATCGGCACAGGACCGGGTTCTGGCGCTGGATTACCTGTATATCCTCGCCATGCTGATGATGCTGGTGCTGGGGGTCCGCTATGCCAGTGACACCTACTTCGAAGCGGCGCTGCTGATCGCGCTGTTCGGCTTCGTCGGCTCGTTTGCCTTGGCGAAATTCCTGCTGCGTGGCGAGGTGATCGAATGAATGAGCTGGGTCAGTTGTCTTTGTGGGTCGAGATCCCGGTGGCGATCCTGCTGGTGGCCAGCAGCCTGTTTGCGTTGATCGGCGCCATCGGCCTGCTGCGCTTGAAAGACTACTT
Organism: Pseudomonas sp. CVAP#3; assembly: GCF_018986375.1. Classification (NCBI taxonomy): domain Bacteria; kingdom Pseudomonadati; phylum Pseudomonadota; class Gammaproteobacteria; order Pseudomonadales; family Pseudomonadaceae; genus Pseudomonas; species Pseudomonas sp. CVAP#3. Next base: position 90,867 of record NZ_JAHMSC010000015.1, on the reverse strand, counting down.
TCAGCGCATGCATCCGCCGGCGTTGGCCTCGACCTTGGGCGCCTGGTGCGTGGCACTGGCGTCGATCATCTTTTTCTCGGCACTCCAGTCGAGTCCGGTGTTGCACGCCTGGCTGATTCCGATACTGCTGTCGATCACCATGCCGGTCACCACCCTGCTGCTGGCGCGTGCGGCGTTGTTCCGCAAGCGTATGGCCGGGGATGATGTGCCGGCTGAGGTCAGCAGTCGACGGACACAAAGCGAGCGTTGAGCCGAAAGATCGCAGGCTGCGGCAGCTCCTGCACTATCGCATGCTTCTGTAGGAGCTGGCGCAGGCTGCGATCCTGAAGATTGAACTCACCCCCACGCAACGCCCAACAACCCCGCCCCCAACACCACACACAGCGGTGAATAGGCCCAGGTGTCGAGGCGCGCGAACTTCGATCCGGCCTGCTCCTTGAAAAAGCCGACAAGATTCGAATCGCCAATCGCGCGGGCAAACATCAGCAAGGCGATTGCACTGATCAGCCATTGCAGCGACCAGTGCCCGACTGCCGGCACAAACAGGCCAACTCTCAGGCAGACCATCAAGGCAATCAGCAACAACCCGACAGCCACCGCCAGGGTTCCCAGTGCGGAAGGTTTGAAAGCCGGCCGCAGCCCTTCCTCTGCACCGTCTTGTACCTGCGGCACAACGGCGTCAAAGGCCCAACGACCGCCGAGCGCCCAGTACAAATGAATCAGGCTGATCAGCACAAACGCGGCGACGATCCATTGAGCAAGCACAAACGTCATGAGCAGGGTTCCGGGAATCGATGGCAGAAGAAACAGCCTAGACCAGACTTTTTGTCAGTGCGTTGTTCCACGACAATGTTGCAGTCACGCCGCATAAAATTCGCCTGAACTCTGACCGTTCATTGATCGACCGGGTACCCTACAGACTTGCAGAGACCTTGTCTGCGACATCCTTGGGCAGCCACGCCCGCCAGACCTCCGGGTGCGCCTTCATGAAGGCTTCTGCCGCCTGGCGCGGCGCTGTATGTTTCTCGCTGATTTCGGCCAGGGCCTTGTTCAGAGGCCCGATAGGCAGATCAACCTTGCTGAAAAACTCCGTCACCTGCGGATACTGTTTCTGGAAAGGCGCAGACACCCCAATCGACAGCTTCGAGGGCAGCGAGCGTGTTGGTTTTGGGTTGGGATTATCGGCATCGGTCAGGGTCTTCCAGGCCTCGGCATCGAACGGCGGCTCTTCCAGCTGAATCAGCTTGAAGCGCCCGAGCAATGGCGTTGGCGACCAGTAATAAAACAGCACCGGTTTGCCACGGCGAATGGACGAGGTGATCTCTGCGTCCAGCGCCGCACCGGAACCGCTGCGAAAATTCACATAGCTGTCCGTCAGGCCATAGGCCTTGAGCTTCTGCTTGTTGACCACTTCCGAGGTCCAGCCGATCGGGCTATTGAGAAAACGTCCCTTGCCGGGACTTTCCGGATCGCTGAAGACATCCTTGTAGCGCGGCAAGTCCGACACGCTGCGCAAGTCCGGCGCCAATGGCTTGATGCCTTTGGCCGGATCGCCCTTGACCACGTATTCCGGCACCCACCAGCCTTCGGTTGCGCCTTTGACCGTATCGCCGATACTCGCCACCTTGCCTTCAGCCTCGGCCTTGACCCAGACCGGACTGCGACCGGCCCACTCTTCGCCAATGACCTGAATGTCATTGTTGGCCAGCGCGGTTTCCAGGGTGATGGTGGTGCCCGGCAAGGTATCGGTCGGCAGGCCGTAACCCTTCTCGACAATGATCCGCAAAATGTCGGTGATCAGACTGCCGCTTTCCCAGTTCAGGTCAGCGAAGTGGATCGGCGCCGGGGCGGCCATTACGGTCACGGGCGACACCAACAGACCAACAGTGGCTAACAGACTTCCCAGCAGCAGTCGAAACCCTTTCATGCGTTGCACCTCGTGCTGTTCACAGCCATGGCAGGACGGCTTTGCGCACAAAGGCCGCGCACCTGCGAATACTCAGTCAACTGACTGTAGTAGAGGTTTGTGCATTCGAGGCCAAACGATCAACTTTCAGAAGAGTCCTGCAAGTGCTGCAACTCCCTTCGCACCATGCTGGCGTACTCCGCCGGACGCAAGGTGTAGATCTGCGATGCCACCCAGCTTAGCCAGGCGCCCTGCAGAACAGCCCTCTGAGCGAACAGGCGCTGGGCTTGTGCACGAGCACTGTCGAGGTTTTGCTCATGGAAGTCGGCCCGGGACAGGCTCATTTATTCGCTGGCCTTGAACGTCGTGAGCTCGCCCTTGCGCCACTTGGCAGCTTTACCGGTCACCGCTTTCAAGGTTTTGGTCAGGCCTTCTTGCAACTGTTGGTGAGCGGCAAACACCGTCACTACGCTATGGCCTTCCTTGAACAGAATGGCGTGACCGTCTGCCGTGGTCACAAATGCGTAATCACCGAGGCCGTAGACCGTCAGTTTGATCTCGCGAAACTTGATTTCGAATTTGCCACCTTCGCGACTCGGCAATACCGCTGCGCGGAAATGATCGCCGACCTTGAGTTCCAGGCGAGGCTTGTCGTCCACCACCAGTGCCGACTCGGTGTCGATCTCGGCGACGTAAATACCTTCTGGGGTCTGCTCGGTGATGTAAACGAAACGTGATTGAAACTGTTTGACCAGCTTTGCGCGCAGATCACCCAGCACGAACAAAGCATGCATATCGAGATTACTTACTGCCAAGGAAACATCCCCACATCTGAAAATGACGCTACCCGCAGAAAAAACAGGCAGCAGAAAAACGGTCATACCGAAAATGTCGCAACAATGACCAAGCTGAAATCGTGAAGCGAGCAGAAAGCTCCTTCATCGCAGGGTAGGAAAAGACTACTGGAGTGCCCATCCTCCCGTCTTCCCTGGCGGTCGTCAGATGCTGAAGGAAATCGCCCTTCTAACGGCCAGAGAATACTGGACTATCTACTTTAGGGAGAAAACTCCTTAAAAAAAGCACTTTTCTGACATATCGCCAGAAAAAAATTGCTTTAGATAAGCATGAACCTCCAACCCGTGGAGGCGATTCTAGAGCAGCCATGCGCCCCTAGACTACCTAAAGCGACGTGTATCCGTCGGCAAACCATAGAAAAGGAATTCATATGAGCACGCTGACCCTCCCTGCCCAGCACACAAACACCCCGACCTATAGCCCTCACCTGCGTTATCAGGTGGTTCTGGCAGGTAAGCGCTTTTTCCATATCAAAGAAACCGCAACGGGTCGTGTAAGAGGCTTCCGTGGTGACCACAACGAAGCCTGCGCCCTCGCCAGAAACCTCGAAACCTCGAAACCCGCTTCTGACACCCCGGATTGTGTTTGCCTGCACTGTCGTTTCGTCACACCGATGACTTAACTGCGCCGCCAGCAAGCAACAACTGCCATACTGCCCGACCATTGAAACTCAGCCCCTTCGGCGGGCTGCGTTGAAAACAACAGAATAATTTCCAAGGGAAGGCGTACGTGACCGAATTTGATATCGGCGAATTTTTTATTTGGGGCGAAGCCAGAGAAGTCGACGGCGAATTCCAGGCTGTCATTGTAATGCGCGCCAAGCCGCCGCTGACCACCGTGACTTACCACCAGGTCGAGAAAGACCGCTGGTTCAAGACCTCGGACGTTGCCGCACTCGCTGCCATGGAATCTGCCAAAGCGCTGAAGCTTGCCGTTGATGGAGGCGCGCTGAAAGCCTGATCGACAGGTCGCGACTTGAGCAGACTCATTAGCGAAAACGATTTAATGCAGGCTGTCGGGCTTTTCGGCGTTCAGTTGCGCCAACCAGGCAGCTTTACATTCCTCGGCCTCATTACGGCTTGAGAATGCAGTGCCACGTTGCTCGCCATTGAGCAAGACGACCCAGCACACGCTTTGCCCCGCTGCCCGCAACCCAGCAGGCACGCCACTGCCAATCATTACCGCCACATCGACTTTGCGTTGCATGAGAGCACCTCGGAATTTTTCATTAGCTTCCTAACAATGTAGAAATGTTAATGAGTACCGCTCCCTGGAAATAGCCGCCTGCCTGCACAATTTCCTTGCATAACCGGTAACAATCACGCGTCCCCTGGACCAGCCTTACCGTGGGCTTTCAGGTTTGTAACCCAACCGCAGTCCACCCCAATGCCGCCCTTTGAGCATGATCGGAACCGACAAGTCATGCATCAATTCGCCCGTATCACGAGTATAGGTCTGAAGTAATACGGGCTGTTGATGGCTGCCACAGCGGATACCGGTACGGTCACTGAATTTGCGTTTGGTGCGGTTCTGCAACGTGTCGACATCTACGTCGCCGGTCAGCGGCTGACTGAAGATCGCGTTGTGCGTCGGTACGTAGCCTTGCTGGGTGCAGGCGATCGCAAACACCAGACCTTCATGACGCTTGAGCAAGGGTTCCTGTATCCCCGGCAGCACCTGATCGGCGTAGCGATCAAAACGGGTCTGGAACCTGGTGGGCACCGTGTTGGGAATTGCCTGATAGTTGCGGTCGAACAGGTCCTCCAGACTGATGCGTCCCTGGTCGATGTCCTGCCCGAAACGCTCAGCGATCTGACTGGCACCTTCGCGTGCCAGGTCATAGATCCGCTGGTGGTAGTCGTCCAGTCCGACTTCGGCGAGGCGTTCGCTGATGGTCTCGGCCTGCCCCTCCATTTGCACCGCCGCTTGCGCCAGGTGCCGGGTTTGCTGATCACTGACTGCCAGATCGCTGCGCATCTGTTCGACGGCATGAAACAGACTGTCCAGTTGTTGGTGATTGTTACTGGAACCACTGGCGATCTCACCGACCCGGGCTTCAACCCCGGCGGCCAGTCGGGCAATGTTTTGCAATTGTTGCCCAGTGTGCTCGACTTGCTCGACACCGCTGTTCAGGTCGCTGGACAACTGACGGATCTGCTCGACCACCTGCGCTGTGCGCTGCTGGATGTCGGCCACCATCAACCCGACCTCTCCCGTAGCGGTTGCAGTGCGCCCGGCCAGCCCGCGAACTTCATCGGCAACCACTGCAAAGCCACGGCCATGCTCTCCGGCCCGCGCCGCTTCAATCGCCGCATTCAGCGCCAGTAAATTGGTCTGGCTGGCGATCGTCTGAATCACCAGCGTCACTCGCTGGATGTCTTCACTGCGCACACTCAGGGCTTCGATCAGCTCGCGACTGTCGTTGGCGCGCACACTGAGCTGATGCATCCGGGTAATGGATTCGGCCAGCACGGTGCTTCCCAGGACACTGCTCTGGTGGGCTTCGCTGGCGGCGCTCAAGGCTTGCTGGCTGAGTTGTGAGGTCGCCTTCTCAGTCCCGATCATGACTTCGGCACTGCTGACGATTTGCGCGGCAGCATCGAGTTGCGACTGCAGTTTGCCAGCCAGTTGCTTGACCGAATAGGCCACGCCAGCGGCAGACAACGCGTTATGACTGGTGGAATAGGACAGATCGCGGGTCAGTTCGGTGATCGCACTGGACGTGTCGGCGACGGGAACATCGACGGGTGCCCGCGAACGCAGTCGGGGCAACCAGATAATCAGCACCGCCACCGGTAAACAGAGGTAAAGCGACCAGCCGCCGAGTGCCAAGGCGCACAGCAACGCCATCAAGGCGACGCTTTGCAGCGCAGGCATCAACCAGCGCGCATCCGTCTTGGGTGAAACCCGTGATTGCGTTGCTGTGCCAGCCAGAGATCCGTCGCGTGCCATGTTCGTTACCCCCACTGCGTCTTCTATTTGTTGTGTCAGCATTAAGCGCCACTAGAAGGCCATTATCTATGGTCCATTAGTCGTGGTGCTTGCAGCAGATCAATAGAAGTGCGGGGATATTTTCCGGGCGGCAAAAAGCTTCGCGGGCAAACCCGCTCCCTCAGGTGAAGTGTGACCTGTGGGAACGGGCTTGCCCGCGAATGGGCGCTACTGAATCAAGCCTGACGCTGGTGCTTGTCGATTTGCTCGTGACGCTCTTGAGCTTCGATGCAGTACTTGGTGGTCGGGCTGATCAGCAGGCGTTTCAGGCCGATTGGCTCGCCGCTGTCGTCGCACCAGCCAAAGGTATCGTCGCCGATACGTTCCAGCGCTCTTTCCAGCTGAGGCAGCATGCGCTGATCGCGATCAATGGCGTTGACCAGCCAGGTGCGCTCTTCTTCGACCGAAGCCGCGTCAGCCGGGTCAGCCGGGGTATCCAGGCTCTCAATGGCGATGCGGTTCTGTTCGATGCGCTCGTGGGTTTCCACTTTCATGGCTTGCAACAGCTCGGTGAAAAAAGCCTGTTGCTCGGCATTCATGTAGTCATCCGCCGGCATGGCCAGCAACTTTTCCTTTGTCATTGATTTCTCTATAAAAAATACGTGCATTAAGGCGAATCAGGGAGCTTTCCGGTCGACCTGCAAGGCCTCGGAAAGGCGCCGTACATTCCAAGCGCCACCCGGCACTCAATTTACGAGGGGCGGCAGTCTAAGGCCGACTTGCAACCTCAGCAACTGAAAAGACAGGGAATTTGTCCGATAAAGCCCTTAAATTGCTCTATGGCAAGCTTTGAGGCGCTTATCGGAGTGCGTTTATAGCAAGAAATTCAATCGAGCGGCTGTATATAGAAGACAAACGGCTACGCCACGCAGGTCAGCGTGGCGTAATTCACCGCGAAAAGTGCCTTTAGAACACGGTTTCGACCTTTATCCCGCCGATCACCGCCGAATCGACTTCACGCACACCACCGGGGTAACGCACGTATTGCAGGTTCGGTCGCACGGTCAGCCAGTTGGTGACATGGAAGCCGTAATACAGCTCGGAACTGTATTCGCTGTGCTGCAGCGGAATACTCGCCGGGTCGTTGTAATCGGTCGCACCGTTGACCTGATTCTGCAATTGCGCGCGCTCGCGGTAGTCGCTGTTGGTGTGAACCCGGGCGACACCAAAGCCGATCGCATCCTTGGGCCGTGAATCGAATGGTCCGGTGTAAACCATCCCCGCCTGTATGAAGTTGTCGACCTGGTTGGTGTCCTTGTCATGCAACGTCAGGTTGGCGAACAGCGACAAACCTCGGCTGGCATCGCCGTGATGACTGGTAATCTGCTGCTGAGCCACCAGCCAGTAACCGGACTTGCTGCTGTGAGACTTGAACGCGTTGCCGGTCAGCGGTTGCGGCTGGCCGTTGACGTCCTTGAGCACATCGTCGGCATTCGCGGTGCTGTAGTAGTAGCCGACCCGGTATTCACCCGGCAGCCCCTGGACTTTCGGCGACCAGACCAGCTCTACCGGGAATATCGTGCCCTTGGTGCCGCTGCCATCGAGCTTGAAGCCGTTGCCGACTTCCAGGTTCGAGGGGTTCTGGTTGTAGACACCGACCTGCACAAACACTTCAGGATTGAGGCTGTATTTGACCCGCCCGGCCAACTGACTCACCGGCCAGTTGTACCAGATACCGCCGGCCCAGTTACCGACCTGGGAGCCACAGAAGGTCAAACTCTGAAAATCGCAAGGGAAGCTGTTGAAGTCCTCGCCGGGACCAAAGCGACCGACCTTGATGTCCAGCGCGCCGTCATCGAGAAAGCCCTTGCTCAGCCACAACTGGGTCAGGCGCCAGGTCTGGCCACGACCGTAGACTTCCTGGGAGGAGTTGTAACCACCCACGCGCGGGTCGGCAATCCGGTCATTGGTCAGGCTCCGACCGTCGCGCTCGGTGATCGCCATTTTGAAGGTCGCGTGCTCAAGGCCCATGACTTTTTGCAGATCGACCTTGAGCCCAAACACGAACTGCTCGGTCCAGCGTGCGGTCTTGTCGTCGTTGTAGCCACCCTTGAGGTTGCTGGCAAATTCACCGCCGTGCTCCAGCTGAATGTCGTAGCCCTTTTCCAGCCAGTCGGTGCGCAGACCGCCCCAATCACCGGTCAGCCATTTCGAACCGGCCGAGAAGGCATCCGCTGCCAGACTGTGTCCCGCGACGCCCATGGCCGCCAGCAGCAGGCACGGTGAAAGGTACAAGGTTGATTTTCTTACGCCCATGGCAAAGCTCACCTTTATTGTTATTAGGAGTTTTTTTCGACGATTAAATGGGTTTTATGTAGGAGCTGGGGGGCGCCCAGCTCTTGCTCGCGATGGGCGTAATGCGGTTTACCTGTTACACCGCGTTATCGTTCATCGCGAGCAAGCTTTGCTCCTACGGGGGAATTTCAGGGGGACTTTCAGCGCTTGAGTTTGCGCTTGTTGCGGTATTGGTCGATGACCACCGCGACCACGATGATCAGACCTTTGATGATGTCCTGGATGTAGGCGTCGACACCGACGAAGGTGAACCCGCTGGCCATCACCCCGAGGATCAGCGCGCCGATCACCGTGCCGGTAATGCGCCCCACGCCACCCGCCAGGCTGGTACCGCCGATCACCGCTGCGGCAATCGCGTCCAGTTCATACGACATGCCCATCCCGGCCTGCCCGGTTGCGGCCCGGGCCGACGCCACCACGCCCGCCAGCCCCGCCAGCAACCCGGCGATGCTGTAGACAATCACCAGATGGCGTTTGACGTTGATGCCTGAGGTGCGCGCCGCCTGCATGTTGCCGCCGATGGCGTAGGTGTATTTACCGTACTTGGTGTAGCGCAAGGCAATGTGGAAGATCACCGCCACCACCAGAAAGATAATCACCGGCATCGCGCCGTGACCGATGGCCGTGTAGGAATCCGAGAGCATGCTCACCGGCTGGCCTTCGGTGTAGTAACGCGCCAGGCCACGGGCCGAGACCATCATGCCCAAGGTGGCAATGAACGGTGGAATCCCGGTGACGGCAATGATGCTGCCGTTGATTGCCCCCGCCAACAGCCCGACCCCGAGCCCGGCAATCACCGGAATCCACACCGGCAGGTCGGTCAGCGACGGGAACACCGCCCGGGCGAAATCCGAGGTCTGCGCCAGGCTGGCGGCGATCATCGCCGATAAGGCCAGCACCGAACCCGATGACAGGTCGATACCGGTGGTGATGATCACCTGGGTCACGCCAATCGCCAGCAAGCCGATAATCGACACTTGCAGGATCATCAGGACCAACCGCTGGGAGTTCATCAAAAAGCTCTGGTCGCGCACGATCCAGCCGAACACTTCAAACACCAGGCCAATGCCGATCAGCACCAGAAAGATACTCAACTCGGTCGGTAAGCGCCGACGACTCTTGACCGGCGCCATTGCAGGCTTGTTTTCCAGTATCGCGTTCATAACCACTCACCCTTCAAATGAAATCCGGCATCGAATACAGACCTGTGGCGAGGGAACTTGCTCCCGTTCGAGTGCGTAGCGCTCGCCAGATCTACGGTATATCCGAGACATTGGGGCCGCTCCGCGGCCCAGCGGGAGCAAGCTCCCTCGCCACAGATACAGCGCTCACCCTTGACTTAATGGCGTACAGACATGCCCGAGGCGAGTTGCATGACCCGCTCCTGAGTCGCCTCGCTGCGGTCGAGGGTGCCCATCAGGTCGCCCTCGTGCATGACCATTACCCGATCGCTCATACCGAGCACTTCCGGCAGCTCCGACGAAATCATGATCACCGCCATGCCTTCGCTGGCGAGATAGGAGATCAGTCGGTAAATCTCGGCTTTGGCGCCGACATCGATGCCGCGGGTCGGCTCGTCAAGGATCAGGATTCGCGGGTTGGTCATCAGCCAACGGGCGAGCAAGGCTTTTTGCTGGTTACCGCCGGACAAGGTGTCGATGCATTGCTCCAGCGACGGGGTTTTCACCCGCAACTTCTTGCACATGTCTTCGCACAGGGCGCGCAAGGCTTTTTGCTGGATAAAGCCGTTGCCGGCGTAATGCGGCAGCACCGCCATTTCCATGTTTTCCAGGACCGACAGGCACGGGAACAGGCCACTGAGCTTGCGATCCTCGGTAAGCAACGCAAAGCCCTTTTCGATGGCCATGTGCGGATCACTGATACGTACCGGCTGGCCGTCGAGACGGATTTCACCGCCGTCGCTCGGGGTGATGCCGAAAATCGCTTCGGCGACGTTGGTCCGGCCCGAGCCCATCAGCCCGGCGATGCCGAGGATCTCGCCGGCATGCAGGTCGAAGGAAACACCCTGGAACACGCCGTCCAGGCGCAGGTCACGCACCGACATCAACAGATCGCCAATCGGCTTCTCGCGCACCGGGAACAACTGGCTCAGTTCACGCCCGACCATCATCGAGATCAGGCTGTCGCCATCCATGCTGTCGGCCCGTTGCAGGCCGATGTAGGCGCCGTCACGAAACACCGCGACTTCGTCGGCGATGCTGAACACTTCGTTCATCTTGTGGGTGATATAGATGATGCCCTTACCCTGGGCCTTGAGGTCGGCAATGATCGAGAACAGGTGGGCGACCTCCTTGTCGGTAATTGCCGAGGTCGGTTCGTCCATGATCAGGATGTCCGAGTCGTAGGACACTGCTTTGGCGATCTCGACCATCTGCCGCTCGGCGATGCTCAAGTTGCCGACCTGTTCTTCCGGGTCGAGGTTGATCCGCAGTCGCTCCAGCAATTGCGCCGTGCAGCGGTGCATTTCCCGGTGGTCGATCATGTGGAAACCGTTGAGCTGTTCGCGACCAATCCAGATGTTCTCGGCGATGCTCATGTGCGGCATCAGGTTGAGTTCCTGGTGGATCATCGCGATCCCGGCCTGCAAGGCAGCCAGCGGCGTATCGAACCTCACCGGTTTACCGCGCAGACGCAGCTCACCGGCGTCCGGCTGGTAGATGCCGGCGATGATTTTCATCAGGGTGGATTTGCCGGCTCCGTTCTCGCCCATCAAGGCCAGCACCGAACCCGGACGCACCCGTAGCTGGACATCGGACAAGGCCACCACACCGGGGAAACCCTTGCTGACGTTGATGATCTCCAGCAGGTACGGCTCATCGACAGGTACGGCGTTTGGCTGGATACCCACCAACGGGGTGCTCGAAGCAGTCGCTGAAGCGAACATGATCAGGTACTCCATCAGCAAGGTTGGCAGTGCCACCTTGCGTGCTTATTGTTGTTATTGAACGGACTGACTATTTGAACTGGTCAACGTTTTCCGGGGTGATCAGCCGATAAGGTACCCACACCGCCTGCTCGACCGGTTCGTTCTTGGCCATCTTCACAGCCGCGTCGATGGAGCCGACAGCCTGGCCCTTGGCATCCTGGAACACCGAGACCGCCAGATCGCCTTTCTTCACGGCGCGCAGACCGTCAGGAGTACCGTCGACACCGGCGATCAACACACTACCCTTTTCCACTCCAGCCTGTTTCAAGGCCATGGCCGCGCCGATGGCCATCTCGTCGTTGTTGGACACGATGGCGTCGAATTTGCGGCCCTGGGTCAGCCAGTCGTTGACCAGCGTCATGCCTTTATCGCGCAGCCAGGTCCCGGTCTGCTCTTGGTCGATCTTGATGCCCGGATACTTGGCCAGCACCTCTTTGACACCTTTGGTGCGGTTGGTGGTGGAGTTGTTGGCGAGGTCGCCCAGCAGGATGACAATGTCACCCTTGCCCTTGAGCTTTTCGGCCAGGTACTGCATCTGCATCTGGCCGGCTTCCAGGTCATTGGAGGCCACGGTAATCACGCCTTTGGGCAGGTTCAGGTCATCCGGACGACGGTTGACGTAGACCAGCGGAATCCCGGCCTTGACCGCCGCCTCGGTGATTTTTTTGGTCGCGGCGGTATCCACCGGGTTAACCACGATGGCGTCGACTTTCTGGCTGATGAAACTTTCTACCTGGCTCAGTTGCTTGACCACGTCGCTGCGAGCGTCTTCGAATTGCAGCTTGACGCCATCGGGCATGGACTTGGCTTGCTTGTCCATGGATTCGCGCAGGTAAGTCAGCCAGGTGTCATCGAATTGCGACATGCTGACGCCAATCTTCAGGTCAGCGAGTGCAGCACCGCTGGCAAGCATCAGGGACAGGGCAAGTGAGGCGAAACGGATCTTGGTCTTCATGAAAAGTCTTTCTCCACATTCTTGTTGGTTTTATGGATAAGGCGCGGGACGAATTCAGTCAGTGGGCAAGCGAACGATCGGTGCACCGGGAATGCAGCACACCAGGGCGCCTTTGCGTTCAACGCAAAGGAAACCGGAAAGGGACGGGAAGCAAGCGCGAGGCAGGTGCAGCGCGCTACGTAAAACGTGCAGAGCAGAGCTGAAGGTTTTCATCGACGGCACCTATCGTTGTTTCTTGTTTTTGTTTCGCCCTCCCCGCACTCAAGGCTGGCTTGAGGTCGATCGGGACGTTGATAGTCGGCAACCTGGAAACGACTTTATTGGAATTTAATTTCCATATCAACTCATTTTAGAATTTTATTCTGTTTTTATTCCATGCCCACACGCAGGCTTCATTTCAACCACCTGACGGCGTTCGAAACTCAGCCGTGCGGCGTCTAGAATGCGGGTGGTCGCCAGTGCATCACGGGCCTCGACCGGCAATGGGCCAGCGCTTTGCAACGCGGTTTGCAGCTGTAAATAGAACTGATTCCAGCAACCACGCTCAGACGGAACCCGCTCACGCTCTTCACCGTGCTCGAACCAGCCCCAGCGTCGATGCTCTTCAACGCCCCAGCGATCACCTTCGGACGTTGGTGTCAGCCCGGCCAGCGCCAAGGCCTCTTGCCCATCCAGACCGTCGACGCTGTAGCAACCTGCCGTGCCGTTGACCCGAAAACGCGGCCCAGGATTGTTTTGCAGGCAACTGCCACTCAAGTGCGAGATCACGCCATTGGCATGGGTCAGCGAGAGGAAAAAGGCGTTGTCGTAACGCTGATCTTCAGTGAGGTAATCCAGCTCGGCGTAAACCCGCGTCACTGGCCCAAACAGTTGCAGCGCCTGATCCACCAGATGACTGCCCAGATCGCGCAGGAACCCGCCGCCGCTGCCCCTGCCCACCGACTGCGGCGAATAGCGTTCTACGCTGGACTCAAAGCGGGTGACTTGTCCCAGCGCACCGGATTCGACGAGTTTGCGTACCGTGAGGAAGTCCGAATCCCAGCGGCGGTTCTGATAAACGCTGAGCGCGACCTTGCGACGCTCAGCAGCGGTTACGAGCGCTTCGGCCTGCTGCGCATCGGCAGCGAAGGGTTTGTCGCAGACCACCGCTACCCCGTACTCAATCGCTTCGAGCACCAGCGCTGCCCGCCCTTCCAGTGTGGTGGAAATCACCAATACATCGACCCCGGCTTCCACCAATTGGCCAATGTTGTCGAAAGCCGGGACGCCGGGATATTCAGCCGCCAATAGCTGACGACGCTCGGGGGAATGCGTCACCACACCGACAAAAGTCGCCGCTGGCAAGCTGCTGATCAGCGGCGCATGAAAAAACCGACCGCCATGGCCGTAACCGACAAGTCCGATTCGCATGAAGCTTTCCTTTTGGCGCTGAACAAAACGGGGAATAAGATCAGACATCAATCCTGTGGCGAGGGAGCTTGCTCCCGCTGGACTGCGCAGCAGTCCTGAAACCTGCAACCGGTTCCTCCAGATAGAGCCCATTGGCAGGTTTTACGTTCGCTACGCGACCGAGCGGGAGCAAGCTCCCTCGCCACAATGTCTGGAGGCGTTCCCAAAAATGTTTATCGACACAACTCGCGGGTCACGCGCTCGAGCATCATTCGGTTGGATTCGTCCGGGCGATCTTCCCAGGCGAACACCGAGACCGTGGCGATGCCGTCGAACTTGATCTCGCGCAGGGTGCTGAAGAACGCGTCCCAGTTGACCTCGCCCTGACCGATGTCCAGATGCTGGTGCACCGTGGCCGTAACGCCCGGCGGGTTGACGATGTAGCGCAGCCCTGACGAAGCCTTGTGGTTGTAGGTGTCGGCAATGATCAGGTGGCTGAGTTTGGAGCCCGCGTACTTGAGCATCGAGGCGATGTCGCCTTTGCCATCGTCGTAGAAAAAGGTGTGCGGCGCGGCATAGAGGTAGTTGATCCAGTCGCGATCGAGGCCACGAATGATGTCGACCGACTCGTTATTACGCTCGCAGAAATCATACGGATGCGCCTGGATATCGAGCTTGATGCCTTCGCGTTCAAACTCGGGAATCAGTTCGTCCATGGAGCGCATGAACTGATTTTCACAAACCAACGGGTTGTCCGACTGACCGGTGAATTCGGTATTGACCAGTTCACAGCCCATCTCGACGGCAATCTGGATCGCGCGCTTCCAGTTACGCACCGCCGCCACGCGCAAGCCTTCATCGGCGGCGGCCCAGTGGTACATCGGGAGCAAGGACGAGAGCTTCACTCCGGTGTCGCTCAGGGCTTTGCGAAACTCCTTGATCCGCGCCTTGTCGACGCGCGGGGCCTTGTAGAACGGCAGGAAATCTTCCCGGGGCGAAAGCTCGATGTGCTCGTAACCCAGCTCGGCGACCTTGTCGACCATCTTGCCCAGGGACAGAGTGCGGTACATGTAGGGGTCTAGTGCGATGCGCATTTTTCAGCTCTCCTCTCGTTCCCACGCTCTGCGTGGGAATGCATCCCGTGACGCTCCGCGTCACATCCTGGAGCGGACGCGGAGCGTCCATGGCGGCATTCCCACGCGGAGCGTGGGAACGATCATGTGGTTAGCCGTAGAAACGGGGGCGGTCTGGTAGCGCGACGTTGACAATCGCCCCGCTCTGCTGCGCTTCGATGCAGGCGTCCGCCGCCACCGCCGCGGCAAAACCGTCCCAGGCCGACGGCCCACCGACCTGCCCGGCGCGTACGCCATCGATAAAGGCCTGCAACTCAACGTCATAAGCAGCGATGAAGCGGTCTTTCCAATCCATCAAAATCGCGTTGGACAGCTTGGCCCCGCTGCGCATCTGCACCTGCGACGGCTCCGGCAGCTTGGCGATGCCGGTCTCGCCAACCACTTCGCACTGAATGTCATAGCCGTACTGGCAGTTAACGAAGACTTCGACATCGATGCGCGTGCCCTTGGCGGTTTCCAGCAGGACGATTTGCGGGTCTTTCAGGTGGGCGTGGGCCTTGCTGGTCTTGCGCGGAAACACCACTTGTACCGACACGTAATCGTCATTGAGCAACCAGCGCAGCACATCCAGTTCATGGATCAGCGTGTCGGTGATCGCCATGTCGGTCTTGTAGTTCTCACCCACGGTCGGATTGCGGTGAGCGCAATGCAGCATCAGCGGCTCGCCGATCTGGCCGCTGTCGATCACCGCTTTGAGTGCTCGATAGCCCTCGTCGTACGGGCGCATGAAACCGACCTGCACCAGACGTTTGCCGTGGGCCACTTCCGCCTCGACGATCTTGCGGCAACCTTCGGCAGTCACCGCCAGCGGCTTCTCGCAGAACACCGGTTTACCCGCCGCAATCGCCGCCAGCACGAACTCTTCGTGGCTCGGCCCCCAGGAGGTGACCAGAATCGCTTCGACTTCCGGCGCCTTGATCAGCGCGTGACCGTCCGGGTACACCTCGGCGGTCAGCTTCAGGTCGGCAACCACTTTGGCGGCCTGCTGCAGATTAATGTCGGTAACCGCCACCACCTGGCTGTTGAGCAGGGTCTGGCTGCAACGACGGATGTGATCCTGACCGATGGCGCCGGTGCCGATGACGCCTAGCTTTAAAGACATGCGAAGACTCCTTCCTGTTGATATGGCAGAGCAATCAGTACTGACGGGCCTTGGCCAGTCGTTCATTAAGGGTTTTGGCTACCGCATCGGTGCGGGCGCTGGTGGAGACTTGCGCCACGCCCACCCGCCACCAGGACAGGTATTTGTGAATCATGGTCTTGGGCAGGACCTTGATGTCGATCAGCGTCGACACCGTTTGTAACCGCGCATCGGCCAAGGCCGCTTGCATTTGCTCGACAGTGTTGACCTTGTAGGTCTTGCAGCCGTAAGCCGCCGCGCTCATGGCAAAGTCCACCGGGACGAAGCCGCCATCGAGCTTGCAGGTGGAAGGGTTGCGGAAACGGAACTCGGTGCCGAAGCTGTCCATGCCGTGCTCCATCTGCAAGTTGTTGATGCAGCCGAAGGTCATGTTGTCGAGCAGGATCACATTGATCTTGCGCCGCTCCTGGATCGAGGTGACCAGCTCCGAGTGCAGCATCATGTAGGAGCCGTCGCCCACCAGCGCATAGACTTCGCGCGTCGGTTCGGCGAGTTTCACCCCGAGCGCGGCATTGACCTCGTACCCCATGCAGGAATAACCGTACTCGACGTGATAGGTGTTCACACCCTTGCTGCGCCAGCTGCGTTGCAAGTCGCCGGGCAAGCTGCCGGCAGCCGCGACGATCACCGCGTCATCAGCCAGGGTTTCGTTCAACACGCCGAGCACACGGCTTTGGGTCAGGCAGGAACCGGTCAGCTCGATGAATTCGCGCAGCACCGCCGGGTCCATGTGGTCGTTGATTTCCGGGATGAAGTCCTGGGTCTGGTACTCGACCTGGTAGACCCGATCGACCTCTTCATCCAGTTGCGCCTTGGCCTGACGCGGTTGATCGCCCCAACTGGAGCGGTAATCGGTCAAGGCTTCAGACAACGCCTGCAAGCCGGATCTGGCGTCGGCCAGCACCTGCACGCCATCGAGCTTCAACGCATCGCAAGGGCTGATGTTCAGGTTGAGAAACTTCACCTCGGGATGCTGGAACAGCCATTTCGACGACGTGGTGAAGTCCGAGTAGCGGGTGCCGATGCCAATGATCAGGTCGGCTTCCTTGGCCAGCAGGTTCGCCGCCAGGCAGCCGGTTTCGCCAATCCCGCCGACGTTCAGCGGATGACTGGAAACCACCGCACTCTTGCCGGCCTGGGTCTCGGCGAATGGAATGTCGAAACGCTCGGCAAATGCCTGCAACGCGGCATTCGCGCCTGAATATTTGACCCCGCCGCCGCAGATGATCAGCGGCTTGCGCTTGCCTTTGAGCAGTGCCACGGCATCGCCGAGCATGGCTTCGGTGGCCGGGCGACGGTCGATGCGGTGCACGCGTTTTTGCAGGAAGTAATCGGGGTAATCGTAGGCTTCGGCCTGCACGTCTTGCGGCAAGGCCAGCGTCACCGCGCCGGTTTCCGCCGGATCGGTGAGCACGCGCATGGCATGGATCGCGGCGCTCATCAGTTGTTCGGGGCGGTTGATGCGGTCCCAGTATTTGCTCACCGCTTTGAAGGCATCGTTGGTGCTGATGCTCAGGTCGTGAAACTGCTCGATCTGTTGCAGCACCGGGTCCGGCTGGCGACTGGCGTAGACATCGCCGGGCAACAGCAGCAAGGGAATGCGGTTGGCGGTGGCCGTCGCCGCAGCGGTCAGCATGTTCGCCGCACCGGGGCCGACCGAGGAGGTGCAGGCGTAAATCTTGCGACGCAGATTCTGTTTGGCAAAACCGATGGCGGCGTGGGCCATGCCCTGCTCGTTGCGGCCCTGATGGACGATCAGGTCGCCGCTGTCCTGCTCCAGCGCCTGGCCGAGGCCGAGCACATTGCCGTGGCCGAAAATGGTGAAGATCCCGGCGACGAATTTGCTTTGAACCCCATCGACCTCGACGTATTGGTTATCGAGGAATTTCACCAGGGCCTGGGCCATGGTCAGTCGTGTTGTGGTCATGTGCGCACCTTGTAAATTCAAATCCAGGGGCCGCGAGGAGATCCAGTGTGGGAGCGAGCTTGCTCGCGATGGGCGCGACACGGTGGTGCCTGGTAAATCGCCATCGCGAGCAAGCTCGCTCCCACATGGGTTCTCCATCAACCCGATAGCTATGTCAGGCCAGGGAGTTCTTAAGGTGATCCATGCTCGCGCCGATTGCCTGCCGGATATCCACCAGCCCATGCACGCTCTCGGCAAACGGTTCGAACGACAGGTAACCGGTATAGCCGGTGCTGAGCAAGGTATCGATCTGCGCCGCGTTGCCGAGGATGTCACCCTCGCCCACCAGCACCCGATGGCCGTCACGGATGGTCGCCAGCGGCGCTTGCGCGTCCTCGACACCGGAGATGTGCACCAGCCCGGTCAGTTCGGGAAAGAACTCGTGTTCACTGGCCAGATGATGGTGGAAGGTGTCATGCACCAGACGGAACACATCCAGCCCGCCAATAGACTTGATCGCGTCCACTGCCGTGCGTTTGCGCCGCAGTGAACATTCCTCGAAGCCCAGCGGTTCGATGAAACCGAGAATCCCGTATTCGCGCAGAATCGGCGCCAGTTCACTCAACGCGGTGCGCAGGCCCGCGCTGCGCTCAGCGTCGGAGCGTGGATCGGCACGATCATTCAGTGGGCACATCACCAGCCCTTGCGCGCCACAATCGCGGGCATAGGCGGCGAGTTTCAGGGCGTGCGCGCGGCGCTCGTCGTTCCAGACATCGAACGGGTACAGCGCATTGATCGATAGCACGCTGATCCCGTTGGCCCGGCACAACTGGCGCACGCGCTCGGCCGGCGTACCGTCTTCAATTTCGATGCCCTTGAGGTCGTTGCGGATCTCGATGGCATCGGCTTTCAGGGCTACCGCCAGTTCAATGAATTCAGGCAGCGACAAACGTGGGGCGACCATACGGTTCAGGGCGAAACGCAGGGGCTGGCTCATTATTCTTGTTCTCCGCACTCAAGGTGTTTATTTGGCAGTGGGCATGCTGAATTCAGGGCCTTTGGCGATGCTGTCCGGCCAGCGCTGCATGACGCTTTTGTAGCGGCTGTAGAAACGAATGCCTTCTTCGCCATAGGCATGGTGATCGCCGAACAACGAGCGCTTCCAGCCACCAAACGAGTGCCAGGCCATGGGCACCGGAATCGGTACGTTGATGCCGACCATGCCGACCTTGATGGTGCGGGCAAACGCCCGGGCGATACCACCATCGCTGGTGAAGCACGACACACCGTTGCCAAATTCATGGGCGTTGATCAGCGCTACGGCGCTGGCGAAATCCGGCACCCGAACAATGCCCAGCACCGGACCGAAGATTTCCTGCTGATAGATGCTCATCTCGGTCGTGACTTTGTCGAACAGGGTCGCACCGACAAAGAAGCCATTCTCCGCACCCGGCACCTTGAAGTCGCGGCCATCGACAATCAGCTGCGCACCCTGGGCCACGCCTTGATCGATGAAACCTTCGACCTTGGCCTTGTGCTCGGCGGTAACCAGCGGTCCCATGTCGCTGTCGCCCTGCATACCGTTGCCGACCTTCAACTGATCGATGCGCGGCAGCAGTTTGGCAATCAGTTTGTCGCCAACATCGCCTACCGCCACGGCAATCGAGATTGCCATGCAGCGTTCGCCGGCCGAGCCGAATGCAGCGCCAATCAAGGCATCGGCGGCCTGATCCAGATCGGCGTCGGGCATCACGATCATGTGGTTCTTCGCCCCGCCCAGCGCTTGCACGCGTTTGCCACGGGCCGTGGCTTGCTGGTGGATGTACTCGGCAATCGGCGTCGAGCCGACAAACGAAATCGCTTCGATGTCCGGGTGCTGCAACAAGGCATCGACCGCGCTCTTGTCGCCCTGCACCACGTTGAACACACCGTCCGGCAAACCGGCTTCGCTGAGCAGACGCGCCATCAGCAAACTGGCCGACGGATCACGTTCCGAAGGCTTGAGGATGAAACAGTTGCCGGTGACCAGCGCCAGCGGAATCATCCACAATGGCACCATCACCGGGAAGTTGAATGGCGTGACCCCGGCGCAAACGCCCAACGGCTGACGCAGGTTCCAGTTGTCGATGCCACCACCGATGTTGTCGCTGAATTCGGTTTTCAGCAGGTTCGGCGCACCACAGGCGTACTCGACGATCTCGATACCACGAGTGACTTCACCCTTGGCGTCGGAAAAGACTTTGCCGTGTTCGCGGCTGATGATTTCCGCCAGCTCATTGTGATGACGGTCGAGCAGTTCCTTGAACTTGAACATCACCCGCGAGCGGCGCAGCGACGATTGCTCGGACCAGGCCGGAAACGCCCGCAGCGCCGAAGCCACGGCTTCATCGACGGTTTGCTGGCTGGCCAACCCGACCCGCGCCTGAATCGCGCCAGTGGCCGGGTTGAAAACAGTGCTGAAGCGCTCACTGCCAGTGTCCTGTACCTGACCGTTCAGGTAGTGGCCGATAACCGGGGCATCACTCATTGTTATTGTTCTCCACTCAGTCTTCAGAATTCAGAGGTCCAGCAGCCAGCTGTGCTGCGGATCGTTATGGAATTGCCAGACCCGTTTCGGGCCGGCCATGACATTCAGGTAATACGACTCGTAGCCGTAAGGCACGCTGACCGGGTGATAACCCTTGGGCACCACCACCAGATCGCTGTTTTCCACGGCCATGGCCTGATCGATGGAGCGGTCGTCGGTGTAGACCCGCTGAAAAACAAAGCCTTGCGGCGGGTTGATCTGGTGGTAATAGGTCTCTTCGAGAAAGCTCTGATGCGGCAGGTCGTCGGTGTCGTGCTTGTGCGGCGGGTAGCTCGACGAATGCCCGGACGGCGTGCGCACCTCCACCACCAGCAGTGAGTGCGCAGGCTCGGTGTCGGGCAGGATGTCGCAGACGTAACGGGTATTGGCGCCCTTGCCGCGCACGCTGCGCTTCATGCTGTCGGGGGTGATCAGGCGTGGGCCGAAACCTGCCGAGGCCGAACCGGGAGCGGCGCACACGGCAATCTGTACTTCGCTGAGTGCGACTATCTGCGCCTGACTGCCAGGTGGCAGGTAAGCGGCGAACGGTGATTTGTCTTCGAACACCGATTGGCGGTCGCCGATGTTGTCCCAGTTGAACGCGCCCTGCCCTGGCGCTTCACCACTGACATCAATCCGGCCGCTGAGCAGCACCAGGCACAGTTCTTTATCGCCCGCACTGACCGGCAAGGTTTCGCCGAGGCTCAGGCGGTAGGCGGCGAAACCGACGTATTCCAGCGCTCCGGCGGGTAACTCGACCAGGGTCCGGCCCTTGGCGTTGCTCTTGACCAGCAGGCTCATTGTCCGGTCCTCTGATCGAGCAAGGCGCGCAAAGTCTCGTAACCCTTCTTGGCATAGACGTAGCTCGGTGCGACGGCCGGATCCTGCTCGGCTTCGACCACCAGCCAGCCGTGATAATCGGCGGCCAGCAACACATCCAGCAGCGCGGCAAAGTCGATATCACCGTCGCCCGGCACGGTGAACGTGCCGTTGATGATGCAGTCAGGGAAGCTCCAGAGATTGTTGCGCGCCAGTTGCACCACCGGTTTGCGCACGTCCTTGAAATGCACATGGCAGATGCGTCCGATGTGTTTGCGCAGTACCTCGAGCGGTTCGCCACCGCCCATGTAGCAATGGCCCGAATCGAACAGCAGCCCGACTTCGCTACCGGTCAGGGACATCAGTTTATCGATGTCTGCCGGCGATTCGACGTAAGCGCCCATGTGGTGGTGATACGCCAGGCGCACGCCCCGGGACAGGGTGAAACGCGCCAGCTCGGTGAGTTTGTCGGCGTATGCCTGCCAGGCCTGCTCGCTGTGAAAACGCGGGCGTTCGACCAGCGGCATCCGCTGGCCCTGAATCGAATCGGCGACTTCACCGTAGACCAGCACCGTGGCGCCGTTCTTCGCCAGCAACTCGACATGACTGCCGATGGCGTCGATTTCTTCAGCCACCGAACGCCGTGCCAGACGGCTGGAATACCAGCCGGAGACCAGCGCCAGGTCGTAAGGCCGCAGTACATCGCCTACCCCTTTGGCGTCCTTGGGAAACTTGCCGTTGAGTTCAAAACCTTCGTAGCCAATTTCCTTGCCTTCGCTCAGGGCAGTGCTCAGCGGCGTTTCCCCACCGAGTGCCGGCAGATCGTCGTTGCTCCAGGAAATCGGGTTGATGCCAATTCGGATAGCGGGCATGGCTGCACCTTTTATTGTTTTCTAAATAAACGCTGAAAGTTTCGACCGAACACTTGTGGCGAGGGAGCTTGCTTCCGCTGGACTGCGAAGCAAGCCCAAACCGGACAGCACAGTGCAACAGGTAAACCAAGTCGACAGGTTTTACGACTGCTTCGCAGCCGAGCGGGAGCAAGCTCCCTCGCCACAACAAGCCCGTCGCCACAAAACAATCGTCAAGCGCGGGCGGTGCGCCAGGCATTGATCAGTTCGACAAACGTGCCCTGTACTCTCTGGATCAGCGCTTCGTCATCGATCTCACCGGCGAGCCACGCTCGACTCGGCTCCTGGAAAATCGTCCGGCCGACTGCAAACCCGCGACAGGTTTTGCTCTGGCTCGCTTGCGCAAAGCCTTCGGCCAGTGTTGCCGCCGGTGCATTCAGCCCCAGCAGCACCACGCCTCGGCAATAGGGGTCGCGCTCCTGGATCAGCTCGTCGAGCTGTTTCCACTCCTCGCTGCTTTGCGCCTCGATCTTCCACCAGGCCGGGAAAATGCCCAGATTGTACAGGCGCTTGATCGCGCGATAGAGCACGTCCGGATGCGCTGACGGGTGATCCTTGGGCGGGATGATTTCCAGCAGCAACTCATGGCCGCTGACCTGCGCCGCCTGATACAAACCCTTGATCTGCGCCTCCTGTTCCAGACGCAGCAGCGGTTCGTCGTCCGGGTGAAACTGCACCAGGCACTTGATGATTTGTTCCTGCGGCCAGGCGATCAGGTTGCTGCCGATCGAACGACCATGTTCGAAGGCCAGCGGCCGTGAGCCCTGCACCTCCACCGGCCGCGCCACCCACCAGCCGCGACCGGTGGCGGCATTCAGCGAGTCCTGACCGAAACGCTGGTCAGCCAGCAGACCGACATCCGCTTCGATGCCCTGTTTACGCAAATCCGCTTCGACGCGCTCCACGGCTTTGATGAACAACTGCTTAAGCTCGCAAATACTGCTCAGGTCGCGACCGCCCTTTTGCGCCAGCTCCACCAGTTGCCCACGATGGTCGAAGGCAAAGATGAACAGCTGCTTCCAGTTTTTGCGCGGCACGCTGACCTGATGCAGGCGTTGCAGCACTGCGTCCTGATCCGGCCGGGTGATCGGCACCGGGCTGTTGAACAGGTAATCCAGTTCGGCGCGGGTCGGCATCGCCGGGGCGCAGGCGTGGCGAGAAACCACCAGCCCGCCGCAGGCATTGGCCAACTGGCAGCAGCGCTCATCGCTGGCATCCTCTAGCCAGCCACTGAGGAAGCCCGATATGAACGCATCGCCAGCGCCCAGCACGTTGAGCACTTCGACCCGCACACCGGGATAGATCGCGCCGTCTTCAAGGCGAACCGGAATCACCCCGTGAATCACCGTGCAGCCTTGCGGCCCGAGCTTGACCACCAGGGTCGCCGCCGTCAGAGCACGGACGTTGCGCAGTGCACTCAACAAGTCCTCGCTGCCACCGGCAATCAAAAACTCCTCTTCGGTGCCGACGATCAGGTCAAAACGCGGGAGGATTTTCTGTACGTGCTGGCTGACCTGCTGGTCGGCGACGAAACGGGTTTCGCCATCCGCCTTGCCCGCCAAGCCCCAAAGGACCGGGCGGTAATCGATGTCGAGAATGCGTTTGACGTTGTGCTTTTCGGCGTACTCCAGCGCCTGGATGCTCGCCTTGTAGACTCCGTCGGTAGAGAAATGCGTGCCGGTGATCAGCAAGGCTTTGCTGGAGGCGATAAAGGCTTCGCTGATGTCTTCGGCGCGCAGGGCCATGTCGGCGCAGTTTTCGCGGTAGAACACCAACGGAAAGGCTTCGCGGTCCTTGAGACCCAGCAAAACCATGGCGGTGAGGCGCTCCGGATCGACCTTGATGCCGCTGACGTCGCAACCTTCACGGGCCAGGGATTCGACCAGGAAGCGCCCCATGTGGTCATCCCCCACCCGACTGAGCATGGCCGACTTCAGCCCCAACCGGGCCGTGCCGAAGGCGATGTTGGCGGACGAACCTCCGAGGTATTTGGCGAAGCTCGAGACATCCTCCAGCCGTGCACCGACTTGCTGTGCATAGAGGTCGACGCCAAGGCGCCCGAGGCAAATCAGATCCAATTGACGCCCACTGGCAAAACGAGTCTGGCCCATGCTGGCTCCTGTTATTTTTATCAGCCTGCGTTCGGGGCGATGGTGGCGCCGAACACTCTTGGTGGATGCAGACTAAAACGTGTGGCGCTCACAAATCAATATTTATTCCAATAAATTTTTACGTGGAATATTTTTTCCAATAAACTTTTACAGAACCGCTCCAGACACCGTGCATCGTTTCAGCACATGTCCGGCTGACCCACGGCTCAAGATTTTATTCACGCCTACCCTGTAGACTGCGCACAGCCAACCTATTGTCATGGGCAGCGCTTCACCGAGCGGCCCAATAAGAACAAGCCAGAAGGATCATTTATGTCCCGCACCGATCAGCCGGCTACCGCCGAGACCACGCCGCAAAGCGACCTCGCCAGCCCCCCGATCAATGCCGAACGCTTGCTGCAGCTGATCACCAACGAATACGAAAGCCTGCCGCGCCAGCTCAAACGCATCGCCAGCTACATGAGCCAGCAGAGCGACCGGATCATGGTCGACCGAATCAGCGACATCGCCCGCGAATGCGAAGTGCACCCTTCGGCCATCGTGCGTTTCTCCCAGCGCTTTGGTTTCAGCGGTTTCAGCGAAATGCAGGCGTTGTTCCGCGAGGCGTACACCCACAAGACCACGCCGGTGCAGAACTACCAGCAGCGCATTCGCAGCATGATCGCCAACAAATCGCAGAAGGCCAGCGGCGGCGACCTGGCGCGCGAGTGCATCAACGCCACGCTGTCAGGCATCGAACGCCTGGGCCTGGAGCTGGATGACCAGTCCTTCGAGAAAGCCGTGGACCTGGTGGTGAATGCCGACAACATCTACGTGGTCGGGGTGCGCCGTTCGTTCGCGGTAGCCGATTACCTGGTGTACAACCTGCAGCACACCAACAAGCGCATTCACCTGATCTCGGGATTGGGCGGCAGCTACCGCGAGCAAATGCGCAGCGTACGGGCCAATGACCTGGTGATTGCCATCAGCTTCACGCCCTACGGCAAGGAAACCCAACACTGCCTGCGTATCGCCCAGCACCATCAGGCGAAAACCCTGATCATCACCGACAGCAACCTGTCGCCGCTGGCCAAACGGGCAAATACCGTGCTGCTGGTCAATGAAGGTTCCTCGTTTGCATTCCGCTCCTTGAGTGCGACCTTGTGCCTGTGCCAGGCGCTGTTCATCGCCGTGGCCTATCGCCTGGAGCTGAAAATGGATGAGATTCACGAGCAGGTCGGGTTCGAGGACTGACCCTCACCGCCATGATGGGTGTGGGCCTGCAATGAGCCCGGCACCCCGGCGCGATTCAGCCCGCCGCTTTCGATCCAGGCCTGGGTTGACTGATAAGCGCGCTGCAGCAGTTGATCGGTCTGGGTGAAATCGAACACCGAGATCCCCAGCGGACACAGCGGCGCGACCACATGGATCGCCGCTCGCGGTGAATACAGTTCAATGTCGCGCACCAGTTGACGCATGCTCATCAGGTTCAAGGTGTGCAGCGCCAACGCCACCAGCCCCGAGGGCGGACTGGGGCAGTCACAACCAAAACCGGTCGGCACCACCACAACCCGCGTCGCGCCCAGGTACACCGCACTGGCAATCGGCGTATTGCTGGCCACGCCGCCGTCGATCAACAGCTTGCCGCCGATCTGCACACACGGAAACACCAATGGAATCGCCGCGCTGGCCAGCAACGCCTGCTCGACACTGCCGCTGGACAGCAGTTCTTCGGCGCCGGTGAGCAAATTGGTGGTGACGATGTGCAGCGGCAGTTCGGTGTCTTCGATCTGCTTGAAGGGCAATGCCCGCCGCACCAGATGCTCCAGCGCCGCAGACTGCAACAGAAAGCCCCTGCGCCGAAAAATCGCCGACAGGCTATCGAGCAACGAAAACGGAAACACATCGGCCTTGCGCAAACCGCGCCAGAAATCCGCCAGCTCGGCCACCCCTTGCGCGTTCGGGCGCGCAGCGAAGTACGCACCGTTGATGGCACCGACCGAGGCACCGATCACCATATCGAACGATACGCCCGCTTCGACCAGCGCCTGCAACATGCCGACCTGAACCGCACCGAGGCTGCCGCCACCGGCAAGGACGAGCGCAGTTTTTTCGGCGGGCATGACAGACCTCCAGAACCGTTCGGGTTTAGATACTCAAGCATAGCGGTTGAGCCCAAGGGCAGTCGGTTCGATGCCAGCGCATTAAACGTTTGTGACAGTGGCGAAGGTCATGGGTTTGCCGCTAAATTGGCGGCGCACTGTCTACGCATTATCAAAGGAGCTGTACATGAAGCTGATCGGAATGCTCGACTCACCTTATGTAAGACGCGTCGCCATTAGCCTGAAGTCGCTCGATATCCCGTTCGAGCATGCCTCGGTGTCGGTGTTCCGGCATTTTGCGGAATTCCAGCAGATCAACCCGGTGGTCAAGGCCCCGACGCTGGTGCTGGACAACGGCGAAGTGCTGATGGACTCGACCTTGATCATCGACTACCTGGAAGCCTTGAGCGGACCAGACAAGAGCCTGATGCCGACGCAACTGGACCAGCGCGTGCGTTCATTGCGGCTGATCGGCCTGGCCCTGGCGGCCTGCGAGAAGTCGGTGCAGATCTACTACGAGCGCACTTTGCGGCCGGCCGAAAAACAGCATGCACCGTGGCTGGAGCGCGTTGGCGGACAGTTGCTGGCAGCGTATTCAGCGCTGGAACGGGAACTGGAAAAGCAGCCACTGAAGATGGATGGCTCCCTCGGGCAGGACGGCATCACCCTCGCCGTGGCCTGGAGCTTCAGCAATCTGGTAGTGCCGGATCAGGTCAGTGACGCGCAGTTTCCGAAGATCCGCGCGTTCACTGCTTACGCCGAACAGCTGCCGGCGTTCGTCAGTACACCGATTACCTGAGACTGACCTGTGGGATTTGGTCATTCAAATTCTTAACTGACTGGCGGTAGCCGCTAGGGCTTCGTTTTGTACCCTTCCTCCAACTGCCCCACCCGCAGCTGAATCACTTCCAGCACCGCGCAACCTTCACGGGTGAGTAAATGCACACCACGGGTGACGCGGGTCAGGTCGCAATCGGAAATGCCTTTGAGGGACAGGCTGGTCAAGGTGTCCATCAGGTCGCGGACCACGGTAAAGCGGTGCGCGGCGCAGGCGGCCAGGTCGCTGAGTTCTTTGTGGGTGTTGATGAAGAGCACGGGGGTTGCGGAGTCGTAGGTGTCGACGGGGAGGTAGCGAGGCATGACTTGGTCGTTCATGGTTTTTACTCTTTGTTGAGCTTCCACCATTCGCGGCCAAACGAGAGAGGTGGCAGCTGTGCGAGGGTTGGCCGACCGGTAACGACCACACCGGCACACCCAAAGGTGTCCCGCGCACAGCTGCCATAACACGATGTTGCAGACACAAAAAAAGCGTCTGCAACGGTGTTTTTGACGCTGAAGCGTGATCATTGTCCGACCGGCCAAGGTCGTTCGCGGATTCTTTCCGCGAGCTCGAACTATAGGACCCGACGCTGAGACGCGGCAACAGGGTACGGTGTCGGAAAGGTCTTGGAAAGTTGTGGGGGGATTTTGAGGGTTGCGATCAGGTTGAGAACCACCCCTCACCCTAGCCCTCTCCCCAGAGGGTAGAGGGGACTGACCGAGGTGTTTTCGGGAGTTACTGCGACCTGAAAAATCGCGCCGAACACACCTGTGATCAACAACCCATAGTTTCTAGTACCCGAGTTCAACTCGGTTATTCAGGTCGCAGTCATTTGCCAGAACACCTCGGTCAGTCCCCTCGCCCCTCTGGGGAGAGGGTTAGGGTGAGGGGTGGCCTCAAGAGGCACACCCTCAAACCGCCCCCATCGCCACCCGCTGCACCAGCCCATCGGCATGGCAAATCACCCGATTACGCCCGGTGGTCTTGGCCGCATACAACGCCTCATCGGCATCGTTGAGCCATTGCAGGGCTTCGGTGTGCATCGGGTCAAACGCAGCCAGACCAATGCTCAGGCTGACTTTCAACGCCGGATTCTGTTCGTAACCCACCCCCGAAAACCGATCGCGCAAGGCGTCCATTGCCTGGGCAGCATGGGCCAGTGGCACGTCGGGCAGGATCACGCAGAACTCGTCGCCGCCATAACGCCCGGCCACATCGCTGGCGCGCAGGTTTTGCTTGAGGATTTTGCTCAACTGACGCAACACGATATCGCCAGCCACATGGCCGTAGCTGTCGTTGATGGTTTTGAAGTGGTCGATGTCGATCAAGGCAATCGCACCGCCCCGCTGCTGGCGCTGACAACGCTGGAACTCGACCTCCAGCGCATCTTTCCAGGCGCCGTGGTTCAACAGCCCGGTGAGGCTGTCGGTGCGACTCAGGGCCAACAGTTCGCGTTTGTGTTTGCCCAGCGTGTGGGCCTGACGAAAGCAGATCCAGCCCAACACCAAGGGGTAAAACGTCAGCAACGGCAAACAGGCATACAACTGAACAGGGCTGGTTTGCGCGATGAACACGGGAAAGAAGATCAGCCACCCAACGCCCATCCCCAGCAACTGAGCCACCGTGCCGAGGAGTAGAAAACGCAGGCCTCCAATGGCGACGTTGTTCATCGCCATCATTGACAACGTGGCAGTGCTGGGTAAGGGGTTGAACTGCATGGCCGCGACCCAGAATCCGCCCATGAACGCGTCGATCAGAATATTGCGGTGTTCGGCGTGATAAGGCGTGGGCGAACGGCGCGCCCATTGATAGGCCAGGTGCGGCCAGACAAGGCCGTTGAACAGCATCAGCGCCAACAGCCAATGCGGCGGTTTGAGTGGAATGATCGCCGCGCCCACGCAGAGCAGGCCCAGGACCATTCCCAGGGTTCGCGATGTGTAAAGCCTCCGTGCCAGTGAAAGTCCCTTTCCTCCGTTATGGTGCATAAGGGGACAAAGCTCCTCTTCACTACTGACCTGAAACTTCGAGTAACTCGGACAGGGATGTCTGGAAGTCTATCAGGGCGAGATCAAATAGCCATCACCGCTTGGCGGCCCGAAATAGCCCTGCCGGCAGGCCCACTGTCGAAATTTTGACTATAAATGACAAAGAACCCGGGCTTGAACACACACCCGTAGCAGCTGCCGAAGGCTGCGTTCGGCCGCTGCTACGAGGCTTGTCATCTGATGAACATTCTCTACGACGAACGCATCGACGGGGCCCTGCCTCCGGTCGACAAGGATGCCTTGCTCAACACCTTGCGCGAGCAGATGCCGGAACTGGACATTCTCTACTGCGAAGAAGAGCTCAAACCCTACGAGTGCGACGGGCTCTCGGCCTATCGAACCACGCCGATGCTGGTGCTGCTGCCGCGTTATGTCGAGCAGGTTCAAGCCGTGCTCAAACTCTGCCACGCCCATCGGGTGCCGGTGGTGGCGCGTGGTGCCGGCACCGGGTTGTCCGGAGGCGCGCTGCCGTTGGAAAAAGGCGTGCTGCTGGTGATGGCGCGCTTCAACCAGATCCTCCACATCGACCCCGCCGCCCGCACCGCACGGGTTCAGCCGGGGGTACGCAACCTGGCGATTTCCCAGGCCGTCGCACCGCTTGGCCTGTATTACGCGCCGGACCCGTCCTCGCAGATCGCCTGCTCGATTGGCGGTAATGTCGCGGAAAACGCCGGTGGTGTGCACTGCCTGAAATACGGCCTGACCGTCCACAATGTGCTGAAACTGGAAGTGCTGACGATTGAAGGCGAACACCTGACCTTGGGTTCGGACGCACTGGACTCAGCGGGTTTTGACCTGTTGGCGCTGTTCAACGGCTCCGAGGGATTGCTGGGCATCATCACCGAAGTTACGGTCAAACTGCTGCCCAAACCGCAGGCCGCCAAAGTGCTGCTGGCGAGTTTCGACTCCGTGGAAAAAGCCGGAGGCGCCGTGGCGGAAATCATCGCCGCCGGGATCATCCCCGCGGGTCTGGAGATGATGGACAACCTGGCCTTGCGCGCCGCCGAAGACTTCGTTCACGCCGGTTATCCGGTGGACGCCGAAGCGATTCTGCTGTGCGAACTCGATGGCGTCGAAGCCGATGTACGCGATGATTGCCTGCGGGTTCGCGCCGTGCTGGAACAGGCCGGCGCCAGTGAAGTGCGCCAGGCGCGTGACGAGGCGGAACGGGTGAAGTTCTGGGCCGGACGCAAAGCGGCGTTCCCGGCAATCGGGCGCTTGTCGCCGGATTACTACTGCATGGACGGCACCATCCCGCGACGCGAGTTACCTCGGGTGCTCAAGGGGATTGCCGAACTGGCCAGTGAATACGGTTTGCGAGTCGCCAACGTGTTTCATGCCGGCGACGGCAACATGCACCCGCTGATCCTGTTCGACGCCAATCAGCCCGGCGAACTGGAACGCACCGAAGCCCTCGGCGGCAAAATCCTCGAACTCTGCGTCAAGGTCGGCGGCAGCATCACCGGCGAGCATGGTGTCGGTCGGGAGAAAATCAATCAGATGTGCGCGCAGTTCAACAGCGACGAGCTGACGGTGTTTCACGCAATCAAAATCGCGTTCGACGCCAAAGGCCTGCTCAATCCCGGCAAGAACATTCCCACGCTGCACCGCTGCGCCGAGTTCGGTGCGATGCATGTCCACGGCGGGCAACTGCCCTTCCCCGATCTGGAGCGTTTCTGATGCATGCCGAACAGGACCGGGATGCCAGCGCGGAATTACTGGAACAGATCAACCAGGCCCGGGAGAACGCCACGCCGCTGCGCATTCAAGGCGCCAGCAGCAAGGCCTTCCTCGGTCGCGAGGTGGCTGGCGAGGTGCTCGACACCCGCGTCCATTGCGGCATCGTCAGCTATGACCCGACCGAACTGGTGATCAGCGCCCGCTGCGGCACTCCGCTGAGGGAGTTGCTGGCGGCGCTGGATGCGGCCGGGCAAATGCTCCCTTGTGAACCGCCCTCCTTCGGTGAGGACGCCACGGTCGGCGGCATGATCGCCTCGGGGCTATCGGGCCCGCGTCGCCCGTGGGCCGGCTCGGTGCGTGACTTTGTGCTCGGCACCCGGCTGATCGCCGGCAACGGTAAACAGCTGCGTTTTGGCGGCGAGGTGATGAAAAACGTCGCCGGTTATGACCTGTCGCGGTTGTTGACCGGCAGCTTCGGTTGCCTCGGAGTAATCACCGAAGTCTCGCTCAAGGTCCTGCCCAAACCGCGCCAGTGCCTGAGCATCAGCCTGGAACTCGACAGCGCCCACGCCTTGAGCAAACTCGCCGAATGGGGCCAGCAACCGCTGCCCATCAGCGCGGCGTGCCATGACGGCCGGCAATTGCACCTGCGGCTGGAGGGCGGCGAAGGTTCGGTCAGCGCTGCCCATCAACGCCTCGGTGGCGAGGTGCTGGACTCTGCTTACTGGCAGGCGTTGAATGAACAACAGCTGGAGTTTTTCGATGAAGGCTTGCCGCTTTGGCGTTTGTCACTGCCCAACAATCTCGGTCCACTGACACTGCCCGGCGAACAGCTGATCGATTGGGCCGGTGCGCAACGCTGGTTGAAATCCGAGGCGCTGAACATCCAGTCGCTGGCCGCTGATCTGGGCGGCCATGCCACCTGCTACAGCCACGGTGTCAGCGACAGCCCGTTCCAGCCGTTGGCGCCTGCGCTGTTGCGTTACCACCAACAACTCAAGGCCCAACTCGACCCTCAGGGTTTGTTCAACCCTGGCCGGATGTACGCGGAGTTCTGAAGCATGCAGACCACCCTCAGCGAACAGGCCAAACGCCTACCCCGCGCGGCAGAAGCCGAAAGCATTCTGCGCACCTGCGTGCATTGCGGGTTCTGCAACGCCACCTGCCCGACCTATCAGTTGCTCGGCGATGAACTGGACGGCCCGCGTGGGCGCATCTACCTGATCAAGCAAGTGCTCGAAGGCCACCCCGCCACCGCCCAGACCCAATTGCACCTGGATCGCTGCCTGTCGTGCCGCGCCTGCGAAACCACCTGCCCGTCCGGAGTCGATTATCACAACCTGCTGGACATCGGCCGCGCCGTGGTCGATCAGGCGGTACCGCGCTCGGCGAGCCAGCGCATGTTGCGCCAGGGCTTGCGGGCGATGGCGCCGAATCCCGGGCTGTTCAAGGCCTTGCTGCAGATCGGTGCAACCTTCCGGCCGCTGATGCCGCGCGATCTCGAAGCCAAACTGCCGCACGACATTCCGTCAGCGGGAGAATGGCCAACCTCGGTACATTCGCGAACAGTGCTGATGCTCGAAGGCTGTGTGCAGCCGGGTTTGTCACCGAACACCAATGCTGCCGCAGCGCGGGTGCTCGATCGACTGGGGATCAGCGTCAGCACCGTTAGCCAGGTCGGATGCTGCGGGGCGCTGGACTATCACCTCGATGCTCAGGAACAGGGGCTCAATCGCGCCCGCCAGAACATCGATGCCTGGTGGCCCGCGCTGGAAAACGGCGCCGAAGCCATCGTGCAAACCGCCAGCGGCTGCGGTGCGTTCATCAAGGATTACGGGCATTTGCTCAAAACCGATCCGGCCTACGCGGCCAAAGCCAAACGGGTCAGCGAGATGAGCAAAGACCTGGTGGAGATCCTGCGCAACGAACCCTTGGAGCGAGTGTGCGCAGCCACCGAACGACGCATCGCTTTCCACTGCCCGTGCACCTTGCAGCACGCGCTAAAACTCGGTGGTGCAGTCGAAGAACTACTGACCCGCCTCGGATTCAATCTCACCAGCGTGCCCGACAGTCACCTATGTTGCGGTTCGGCCGGGACTTACTCGTTGACCCAACCGGTGCTCGCCCGGCAACTGCGTGACAACAAGCTCAACGCTCTGGAAAGCGGCCGGCCGGAGCTGATCGTCACCGCCAACATCGGTTGCCAGAGCCACCTCGCCAGCGCCGGACGGACGCAGGTCAGGCACTGGATCGAACTGGTGGATCAGGTTTTGCGCTGAACGCAGCAGTCATTTGCAGAATGAAGTTCAGAAGAAACTTCGTTTGTCAGCGCCGCCTGTGCCGAACAGAATCGGTCTACTCCACTGTCACTGCGCCGGGATTCGTGTTTATGAGCAACCAGAACTTCGTCAGCCCAGACCTGATCCGCCAACGCTTCTCGCGGGCGATGTCAGACATGTACCGCGAAGAAGTGCCGCTGTACGGCGCCTTGATGGAACTGGTGGCGCAGACCAACGCCCAGGTGCTCGACAGCGATCCGGCGATTGCCCGACAGTTACGCAGCACAGGCGAAATCGAGCGACTGGACCTGGAGCGCCACGGGGCGATCCGCGTCGGCACCGCGCAAGAGCTGGCGACCCTCTGCCGTTTGTTCGCAGTGATGGGCATGCAACCGGTCGGCTATTACGACCTGACACCGGCCGGGGTGCCGGTGCATTCCACGGCGTTCCGCGCCGTGCATGAAAGTTCATTGCAAGTCAGCCCGTTCCGGGTATTCACCTCGCTGCTGCGCCTGGAGCTGATCGAAAACCCCGAGCTGCGTGCGTTTGCCGAATCGGTGCTGGCCAAGCGTTCGATCTTCACCGCACAGGCGCTAACGCTGATCAAGCACGCAGAACAACACGGCGGACTCAACGAGCAACAAGCCGAGGATTTTGTCGAACAGGCCCTGGAAACCTTCCGCTGGCACCACCGCGCCACCGTCACCGCCGCGCAATACCAGCAACTCAGCGCCCAGCATCGGCTGATCGCCGACGTGGTCGCCTTCAAAGGCCCGCACATCAACCACCTGACGCCACGCACGCTGGATATCGATATCGTGCAGGCGAAAATGCCGGAACACGGCATCACCCCCAAAGCGGTGATCGAAGGCCCGCCGCGCCGCCAGTGCCCGATCCTGCTGCGCCAGACCAGTTTCAAAGCGCTGGACGAGCCGATTGCGTTCACCGATCAGCAGCAAGCCCACGGCAGCCACAGCGCCCGCTTCGGTGAAATCGAACAACGCGGCGCTGCACTCACGCCTGAAGGCCGCGCACTCTACGACCGCCTGCTCAACGCCGCCCGCGATGAACTCAAGGACTTCCCCAACGAAGCCAACGCGGCGCGCTACAACAGTTTGATGGAACAGCATTTCAAGGCATTCCCGGACAGCTACAGCGAAATGCGCGAACAAGGCCTGGCTTACTTCCGCTACTTCGTCACCGAAAAAGGCTTGGCGGCTGTTAGCGACGAATTGGGGGCTACATCGTTGCAAGGCTTGCTGAAGGCCGAGTACATCCGTGCAGTGCCGCTGGTGTACGAAGATTTTCTACCGGTCAGTGCAGCGGGGATTTTCCAGTCGAATCTCGGGGATGCCGCGCAGACTCACTATGGCGAGCATTCGAACCGGCAAGCATTTGAACAAGCATTGGGACGATCGACTATTGATGAACTGGCGTTGTATGCCGATACGCAGCGGAGGTCGATTGAGGAGTGCTGCGCCGCACTTAATTTGCCGTCGCTGAGCTAGGCGACTCTTGCCCCACCGAAACCGGCACGCCAGCCCTAAGAGTTTTCGAGGGCAGCAGCACCTACACAGCAAGCCGCAGAGTGCGCGACGTAGTGGTCTTTTTGAGACTTTAACGACGAAAGTAAAATGACAATCATTTTTACAGGCGCCCCTTCATACATTCACTTAGGAAATACTCCGCACAGTGCATTTCCCTGATAACCATGAACGATAGGCCCTAATACCATAAGAGGGCCGCATGCATAAAATGGAGATTCCAAGGATTGTCCAGCGTGAAGCTTGCACACAGGCAACTTTAATGGAATGGGGAGAATGACAGCCCATAGCGTGATACCACACCACTCTCGCGTGGTCAGGTCGCTGTCTGTTTTCTGGTAGGTCAAGGGGATGCGCTCTTTTTCTTGCTCTGGCATTGATACCACTACCCCGACACAGCCAGTGAGAGACATGGATATTGCGGTTACGGCCAGTATGTTTTTTATAGAGCGCTTAGGGGGCATCAGTGGCTTCATCCGTAAAATCCATCAGTAAACAATGACGACAGTCGACAGACCTTGTCGAATCACGTTGAGACCACTCGCAAGGCCGTCAAGGCACAAATTAATCACGGAGATAGGCGGATCATCAGCAGAAACACAGGCTTCGGACATTTCCTGCACGTTGTAGCGGTTTTGGTGAACTTGTGCCGGGTGGGTCTCGCGAAACGACAACGTGTTTTTGCAGGACTTCGCGCGGGTGTTGGCGATTCCGCTGCGCGACGGTTGTGATTTGCTGGATGTGATCGGGCGACGGTTGCAAGCGCAGGTGTTGGCGCCGCAATAAAAAAGGGAACCCCCTAGGGTTGATGTCTGTCAGTTGCGCCTGACAGGCTCTGTTCTGATCCAAAATCCACCCCTCTCCCCAACCCTCTCCCCAGTGGGGAGAGGGGGAAGGGAGCTGATCTCCAGTGGTTTCTAGTCCTGAGTTCAACTCGATATTTCAGGTCGCAATATTTCGGAAGAGCTCCTCGGTCAGTCCCCTCGCCCCTCCGGGGAGAGGGTTAGGGTGAGGGGGATTTCGGATCAGCACAGAGTGTCCAGACGCTGAGCTTTCTTACTGACCAGCATTAACCCCTGGATCGCCTTTTTTTGGCC
Organism: Pseudomonas sp. CVAP#3; assembly: GCF_018986375.1. NCBI lineage: Bacteria > Pseudomonadati > Pseudomonadota > Gammaproteobacteria > Pseudomonadales > Pseudomonadaceae > Pseudomonas > Pseudomonas sp. CVAP#3. The sequence goes on along the minus strand of NZ_JAHMSC010000015.1, from coordinate 55,396 downwards.
ACGTTGCAACGCCCCTCCCCTCACTTCGCCCCACTGACAATAATCTTCCCAACCATTTGCGGGTGCAGTGCGCAGTAGTATTCAAACGTCCCCGGCGTATTGAACTGATAGGAAAACTTGTCGTTGGTGTCGAGCGCCGGTGAATGGAACACCTTGTGGGTTTCCATCACCGTATGGACCGTTTGATCGTCGTTGACCCAGGTCACGGTGGTGCCCACCGCTACCGTCACGTCCTTGGGAGCAAACATGAATTCCTTGATATCGATTTTGGTCCCTTCTGCCCATGCCGGTATCGACACCATCAGCCAACCCAGAACCACTACACGCAGTAAATGTTTCATGTCCGCGTCGCCCCTATACGAGTGTCGAATCGATCAATGCCAACGGATGATCGCCCTGCGTCGCCTTGACCTCGGTAATCCCCAGGTAGTTGCGCAGTTGATCGGCAGCCACGGTCATCGGTCCCGGTGCTGGCCCGACACCGGGTGCGGGTTGCGGGTAAGCCGTGCCGCGTGCGGTGTGGAAGGTGATGTTGCCCTCGACTTTCTGGATGACCTGATGGATGTGGCCATTGAGGACCGTCACCGAACCGTATTTGCGCAGCATGGCGATGGCCTGATCGCCGTCTTCGGTGCCCCAGCCCCACGGCTGATAGATCGTCCACAATGGAATGTGGGTGAACACCACAATCGGTGTGCTGGTGCTCACCGCCTTTAAATCATCCTGCAGCCAGGCCAGTTGCTCGGCACCGAGCGTGGCCTCGTGGCCGGCCTGGAAGTTAAAGACGTTGACCAGCGCGATGAAGTGCACGCCATGGTCGTTGAAGCTGTACCAGCCATTGCCTTTGGTGCCTTTGCCATAGCGCTCGAGATAGAGCTTGCCGCCGCCCTCATCGAGGGTGTCGTGCTCGCCCGGAATGTAGTGCACGGTTGAAGGCAGACCTTTGAGCACAGACGCGGCAGTATCGAACTCCTCCGGTTTGGAGAGGTGGGTGATGTCCCCTGTGTGCAGGATCAGCGAAGGCCTTTTCGGCAGCGCGATGACTTTGTCGATGGCGACCTGCAAGGTCTTCAGCGGTTCAGGATTGGCTTCCTTGTTGAAACCGATGTGCGAGTCGCTGATTTGCACGAAGTGGAAGGTGCTGTCCAGCGCTTTCGGGTCCTTCACCTGGCCATCTTCGCCCAGGGCGAACGCTCGCGGAATCCCACCGCTCAATGCCCAGATGACACCGGCGCCAGCCCACGCCGAGCACTTGAGCAGGTGTCTGCGGTCGGGGTCCAGGGGGCCATCTGTACGTTTTTCATGTGATGCCGGACGAATGTTCATGGGAACGCCCTCGTAGCGGTCTACATTGATGAACTGACAGGATGTAAAACCGCGCCGGTCGGGGTTTTATTCCCGGGAGAAAATATTTTTCATTCCGGGAATAAAACACAGCGAATCCGGGTTATAGGGGGCAAAGGCTGGGGCACTATGAAGCGATTTGAGGAGCTGCTTGCACCGCATATGGATGCCGCTTACAACCTCGCGCGCTGGCTCACCGGCAGTGACAGCGCGGCACATGATGTGGTGCAGGAAAGTGCACTCAAGGCGTTTAGATTTCTGCATCGCTTTGCCGATGGCAATGCCAAGGCCTGGTTCCTGACGATCGTCCGCAACGAGAGTTACAACTGGCTGAAGGGCTCGGCCAGCCATCGTTGGGTCGCAATCGGTGATGAAATCTCGCAAGACAACTTTGCCCTGAGCCACAGCCAGACACCGGAACTGCTCGCCATGCAGGCCGAAGACGCCGCACGGGTTCAGCAGGCACTGCGCGCCCTGCCCCCGGCCTTTCGCGAAATGATCGTCCTCAAGGAATTGGAGGACATGCCTTACAAGGACATCGCGAAGGTAGTGGACATACCTCTGGGAACCGTCATGTCGAGACTGGCCCGGGCTCGCGCCATGCTCAAGCTGGAACTACTGAAGTTGCAAGCCCATGAATGAGATCAACTGCACGGTCTGCCACGAATTGATTCATGGCTACCTGGACCATGAACTGGACGCCACGACCACCGCGAACGTTGCCGGGCACCTGTCGCACTGTGCCGACTGCCAACGCGTGCATGACGAAATGCAACGGCTGATCACCAGCGTCAAGACCTATGCGCCGTATTACGCGGCGCCCGATGCGCTGATTCAACAGGTCTTCGTCAATCTCCCGTCACCAACCTCTCCCTGGCAAGCGTTGACAGATGCCACGCGAAAGTGGCTGGCACCGGCTTTTTCCGCGATCGCACTGGCCATGGCCCTGGTGTTATATGTGGCCACGCCTTCGCCTGAGCAACCCTGGCTGGAGGAAGCGGTGTCCAGCCATGTGCGCTCGCTGATGGCTGAGCACCTGAACGATGTCGTGTCGTCCGACCGGCACACGGTCAAGCCCTGGTTTACCGGCAAGCTGGACTTTTCGCCACCGGTGTTCGACTTCTCGGCACAGGGTTTTCCTTTACTCGGCGGGCGCCTGGATTACCTGCAACACCAGACGACCGCTGCGCTGTCTTACGGGCGGGCGAAGCACATCATCAACGTGTTCATGGTGCCGACGACAGAAACCGATCAGCCCCGGAAAAACCAGTTCATCCGCGGTTACAACGTGGTCGCGTGGCAACACAATCACATGCGTTTTATCGTGATATCCGATCTGGAAAAAACCGAACTGGAAGCCTTCAGCCAGTTGCTTGAACAGGGTGCTTTTTAACGAGAGGTGTTACTTGAAGGTTGTCGGTGCGATGAGGCGCAGCATGAAATGTTGTTTATCGCGCCTGGAGGAAGGTGTTCGCCCAGTGTTATGGCCTGGCAATCCATGCACCGGTAAAGAGCCCCGACACTGAGCGAACGGGGGGATTTTAAAGCAACGTAAACGTTCTGTCCGTTGAAAAATTCTGAATTAATCTGGACACCGTATTTCCGCCAAATTGTTTGTAACGAAAAAAAGCGAACCAGTTCGACCACCCTTGATTCCCTGAACAAAAGCGCAAAGATACCGGGCGGCGCTCTGGATCAGTACCCGGTCATTTCCAGATACCCGTTGCCGGCATGGCTGCCGCTCACCTGTACCGGTCCCTCCCAGTAGGGAATGCGCAAATCCATCCAGGCCCGGGGGTTCAAGGCGCTGCTGGTGATGTCCAGGCCTTTGCGCGGAACCTTGATCGACCAGCGTGTCGGTAAACGCCGTCCGGCCACCTCGGAAGACGCCAACGGTATGAGGCTGATCTCGTCTCGCGACAGTCGCACCGCGCTGCCGTCCGGGTTGATCCAGGTGCCAGTCAGGTATGCCACTCCTTCCTTTTGCCGCATCCGATACAGCATCAACTGCGCGCCACCGTCCAGGTGCAGGGAAAACCAGTCCCAACCGGTCTGGTTCGCCGTCAGCGGCTGGCTGCTCCACTCACGGTCGAGCCACGCCGGCCCACTGACCTGATAGGTTTTGCCATCAATTTCCAGGCTACCGCTGGCCTGGAAGAACGGCTGGCTGTAGTAGTACGACGCCTGGCCCTGTTCGGATTTTTGACTGAAGCCTTGCTCGCCTTGCAGCACCAACGGCCGATTTGAGGTGAGTCGCAGCCGATAGTTGAAGCCCTTGCCGCTGGCCTGCATCTGCATCTCGGCCAAGGGGTTCACGGTGTCGGTTTGAGTGCTCAGGCGCCAGTCATCGATCCACGCCGTAAACGGCACGTTCTGAACCCCGGCCTGGCCGACGCCACCGCGGGCATAACGCTCGGCGGCGTGGTGAACGGTCGCCGAAGTCACCGCCGCGTGACCGAGCCAGATGATCTGGCTGGCCCAGCCGGGCTGCTCGGGCCCAGCCTTCAGGGCATTGCGAAACAGCGTCCACTGCACGCCAAATTCCTGGCCCTGCGGGTCCTTGAGGTTGGCGGTGATGTACCACCACTCGACGCGGTAACCGTCATGGGCGCCGTGATCGGCCGGGAAGCTGAATACCCGGCCCGGCGTCACTTGCTGGAACGCATCCGCTTCGCTGCCCAGTCCGGCGAAACTTTCGTTGTGCGTCGATGAGTCATCGCAACCCGTCAATGCCAGCAACAACACGCCAACGGCCCAGTTAATCCTCATGGGCAAAGTTCCTCAGCAGGTCCGCCGGTTGCGTGCGATAGAGCTTGAACAATGGCCAGGCCGAGGCCAGTAACGTGGCCAACATCGCCAGCCCCATCAATTCCACGAGTTGCAACGGGAACACCCGCAACGGCAGGCGCCAGCCAAACGCCTGAACGTTGATCACCGTGTCCAGGCACCAGGCCAATGCCAGTCCCAAGGGTAACGCCACCACCAGCGTGAGCAGTGCCAGCAACCAGGTCTGCCCGAGGTTGAGCAGCATCAATTGTCGGCGCGTCACGCCCAGCGCCCATAACGGCGCCAGTTGCCCGAGGCGGCTCTGACTTTGGGTCAGCAAGCTGACGAACAGCGCCACACCAGCCACGCCGAGGGTCAGGCTGTTGAGCGCCGCAGTCGCCGCGAAGGTCCGTTCGAACACCTGCGTCGACCAACCCTTGAGTCGGGCCTGATCGACGATGCGGCTGTCGTCCAGGGCAAAACGCGATTGCAGCGCCGTCAGCAATGCCGGGATTTGCACCGGATCGATACGCAGGTTGAAGCGACTCGGCGTCAGTTGCGGCCAGTAACGCAACAGGTGTTCGGCGTTGACCAGCAAGTGCCCCTTGGGGTTGCCGTAGTCGGCATAGATTCCGATCAGTTGCGGTGACCATGTGCCTTGTGGTGCCGGAATGCTTAGACGGTCACCGAGCCGCAGCTTGAGTCGGCGGGCCAGTTGTTCGCTGAGCATCACCGTGTCATGCGCCACCAACTGATCCCAGGGGCGTTCACCCAACGCTTCAAGTAACGGCCAATGCTCGCGATAGGTCGGATGGTCGATCACCCCGTAAAGGTCCGCCGGCCAGCCCTCCAATGACACCGCAACCTGCCAGCTCGGCAACACCGCGCTGAGCTTTTGTTCCGGCAGCCACTGCTGCAGTTCTGTGGCTTGCGCCGGGTTCTGCGGGTTGACGTAAAGCTCGGCAGTCAGCCGTTGCTCCAGCCAGTCACTGAACGTCTGGCGAAAACCGGCGGTCATGCTGCCGGCACCGATGTTGGCCGCCAACGCCAACAGCAGCGCCATCAAGGACAGACTCAGGGCCGGCAACTGCTGACGGCAATCGGCGAGAAACCATTGCCCCAGCACCGACCGGCTGCGCCGCACGAGCCGATTCAATACAGCGTCGAGCAGCACCGGCAAACTCAATGCGGCACCGATCAACAACGCGGCCATCAACACAAAACCGCTGGCCAGGCTGTCACTCCACAGCAACGCAATCAGGCCGATCGTCGCAGCGACCGCCGCCACCCAACCCTGACGCCGCAACCAGCGCGCGTGAGCCTGATGCCAGGCTTGCGGGTTGGCCAGCGCCAGCAACGGCAGCTGCGCCGCCCGCAGCAAACTGTTCGCCCCGGCCAGCAGTGCGCCGAGCAGGCTGACTCCGAGCCCGCTGAACCACCACAGCGGGCTGAGGCTCAACTGCCCCGCCACTTCGGCGCCATACAAACCACGCAAGCTGGCGGCAACGTCCGGCAACAGCAGGCTGGCCAACAGGTAACCGCTGACCACTCCGGCCATCCCGCCGAGCAGTGCCAGCCCACCCAACTCAAGGCTCAGGCAGAAGATCAGCCTCCGCACGCTGACCCCACAGGCACGCAAGGTTCTGAACAGTCCACGGCGTTGCTCCAGCGCCAGGCCGATGGCCGCATGGACGATGAACAAGCCGACCACGAACGACAGAAACCCCAGCGCATCAAGATTCAGGTGAAAGCTCTCGGTAAGCCGCGCCAGATTGTTCTCCTCGCCGCTGCGCTTGAGTTGCAACTGACCGGCTAACTCGGCGGGTAACTGAGGCTCGGTGGCGGCGAAATCCCTGGGCAACAACAGGCGCGACAGCTGTACCGGCAAACCCAGCACCTGCTGGGCAACACCGATGTCCACCAGCAACACGCCGGGGGCCATGTCGACCTGGCTGCGCAACGGCGGCAAGGTCTGCCCGTTGAGGTTTTGCGGTTGGTCGCCGTCACGTAAACCGAGCGCCTGCAAGGTTGACGGGGCAATCCAGGTACGGCCTGGCGGGCCGACAAAATCGACCATCTGCGCCATGTCGAGGTGTTGTCCGGCCAGCGCCGAACCGCTGGGCAACGACAACGGTTCGATACCCATCAACTGTAAGCGCAGGTCTTCATGCCCCTTGAGTTGCAGTCGCGCCTGCAACACCGGTGACACCGGCCAACCCGCCCGGCGCAGGTCGACGAACAACGCCTGAGAGAAGGTCGCGCCATTCGGCGCACTGAGGCTGGCCTGGGGTTCACCGCCAATCAGTTGACTGGCGCGGGCGTAACTTTCTCGCGCCTGACTGTTCAGCGCCTGCACCCCGGTCAACAGGCCGGTGGCCAGCCAGAGCCCGGTCAGCACACTGAAAAACTGCACCGGGTGCTGACGCCAATGGCTGAGCAACGCTCGCAAAGTTTCACGCAAAACGTCCATATCAGCGTTGGCCTGCGTCGACCAGGCGTCCACCGTGCAACAGCACTTTTTCTGCCAGCCGTGCGGCGACCCGTGGGCTGTGAGTGACCATCAACAAACTGCTGGGACTGTCATCGAGCAGCTCCAGCAGCAAATCGAGCACCTCGTCGCTGGTGTGCTCATCGAGACTGCCGGTCGGTTCATCGGCCAACAGCAGACGCGGACGCGACGCCAGTGCCCGACCGAGAGCAACCCGTTGCTGCTGACCACCGGACAATTGCTCTGGATAACGTTGGAGTAAATCCCCCAGCCCCAGCCGCGCTACCAGGTGCGCCTGCCAACGCAGGTCATGGCGCCCGGCCAAGCGCGCCTGGAATGCCAGATTGTCCTCGACCCGCAGGCTGCCAATCAGGTTGTACTGCTGGAACACCAGGCCGATTTCAGTGCGCCGCCAATTTGCCAGTTGCCCTTCGCTCATCTGTTCGAGGCGCTGATCGCCCATACGGATGCTGCCGCGATCGACCTTGTCGAGCCCGGCAATCAAGTGCAGCAAGGTGCTCTTGCCACTGCCGGATTCGCCCATCAGCGCCAGACTGCTGCCTTGCGTCAGGTGCAAGTCGACACCTTGCAACACCGCCAATGGACCTTGCGGAGTGGCGTAGCTTTTGAACACGCCGTGCACTTGAAGCATGGGAACGCTCGTTTGACTGGACGTCAGGCCAAGGATAGCGGACAGGCCATGGTTTTTGTTGGTTAACGATTGTCGAGGCGCCTGGAGTGCAATCTGAGCTCAAAGCGGGTCTAGCCATAATGATAAGAAGATCGGTGAATTACTCAGCAGCCTTCCCAGCTTAAGCACGCAGTGCAGTATCGTTTAATAACTGTTAAATCGTATCAAGAACCCATTTTTGCACTGCCGAAGTATCATTGATATCCCCATCAAAAATAAAGTATGGATCATAACTTTGGTTATTTCCTCGCGCTCGGTCTCTCCATACCTTTAGCGGTAACCAGAACTGGGCACCACTGGGCAGTGATTGAGAGCCTATATCAATATACAGCGTGTCGGCGCTCGTTGGTAATCCCAGATGGACAGTCCCCGGAACAGCAAGAACAACGTCCACAAAGTCTAGACAAGCGCTAGCGCAAAATGAGTCAGTCACCAGCGCAAGCTTACCTTTGAAGCCTTGGGCATTAAACCCTTTCAACTTCCCTTGATCTATTGACGAAGTGCTCGGTTGCCGCAACCAATCTTTTTTCTCACGAAGCGCGATCCCCATCGACTCAGTTAAACCAGAAACAAACTTATAGGCTTCACTGTTTTGTCCATAATCACCCTCCATGGACTTTAGAACATGACTGAGCGTTGACAATGCAAAAGGAGAAACACGCCACATCGCATACGCACGAGATTGTTCACCCACACCATTCACAACTGCCGAGCCTAACAGAGCAGAAAGTATTTCAACACCCACTAAACTATTACCACCGCGATTACCACGTGTATCAAGCACAACCAGCTTGGCATCATTGATATTTTTGATGCCGCTTAGCATTTTATCGAGGGAGGTATTTTCAGCTGCTGAAGGTGTGAAATTTGATACGTGTATCCAATAGCGCCCACCTCCCAGGTCTTTTAGAGCCTGTGGCGGTTGAGGCTGCGACATTAAAGGATCCAGCTCCCCGCGCTCTTGCTGCCATAACAAAGTAAAGTGCTGTCGATCTCCATTTGGGAGAGTAACCAGACAGCTGTTTGGCAAGACTCTGCCCAGCACGGGATAGTTGACGTCATCAACCGTCAACTGCGTAGCCAAATGCAACCATGTCGACTGTAATTCAAGTCTACGATCAATATAGGGCGACAGGTCACTTTCCAGTATCTCGCGGACCGACTTATTATCACACGCCACAACCTCGGACCCGATCGGAGGTAAAGGCACGGGCCAGTCTTTAGAGACATGCTTTACTATAAAGCTCTGCCCCTTCATCCCCAAAACAAAACCTGCCCAAGAAGACTTCTCCTGATTTGATTGACTCAGCCCTACGTGACCATCCTGAAAACCAGCAATGTAAAAATTGAGAACGGCTAAAGAATCTTTCTTCGACTTGACCTGCGCCGACAGTTGCCGAGCTTCTAAATACCCCTGTTCAACCCAGCTCGCAAAAGCCTTATTGTTACTGTCTAAAGCGCCTGGATGAGCACTGACGATCAGTTGATGCATAGCAGAAAGGTCATTATTTGTTAACTCCTTCCATTTTTTTGTATCAGCTTCTTCAGCTAGAGCGAAAGAGGGTACAAGAAAAATAGAGCACAGAATTAACCGTACGGTTCTGGAAAAACACACACTGGCAGCAAGACTCATCTTGAAACACCACAAAAAGATAGATTAATGATAGTGTTTCTGTTCACATTTTTCACTACAGCCCACGCTGGGATTCCTTGAGGTTGCTGTGCATGCCAAACCCGGTGTTGATGTCCAGGTAGTTGCCGGACACGCTTTCATCGATGATCAAGACGATGTCGTGACTGGTTGGCACATTCATCCGCGTCAAGCTGACCGGCCCGCACGAACAGCACTGCGCTCAGCAGCATCACGCCGGCCAGCGGCGCCGCTATCAACGCATAGCCTGGCAATGCCAGACGCCGACGCGGCTTGAGGCCAATTCCGAACAACAGCAGCAGTTCCTTCCGGTATCTCGTCATGAGTCCTCTCTCGCTCCTGATCGATATGGCGAGTTAGTGACTGGCCATTTTTTGGCACTAGCAGAACGCACTTAAAGCGCAGGAAATGCCATCTAACGTGCAAAAGCGTCAAAAAACAGATGACTCAAAAATGACACACCTACATCCTGTCAACCCTTGTAACTCAAGCCTTACGACCGTTTATCGCTTTCTTTACAGCGTCTGAAACGCCTCAACCACAGGCAGAGCCGCTGTCTGACGGCACTTGATGGCAGATCGCCTAACTCCTGACCATTTTTCAACATGAGGAACATGTCAGTTTGCTGACATGGTTTGTCCACGCTGGGCTATACCCCGACATAGCAGAAAGCTTCTTTCAGCGCTGAAACGGGAACAGATAATGACTGATCGATCAGAGAGGATCTCCTGGATGAGTGGCGTGCTAGTGAGAGTCGATTGGACGTCCAGGCCGAAGTGAGTCTAGGGCTGGATGATTATGTGATCGCGGATTACCGTCGTGGCAAGACGGATGTGGAGAGCCTGCGAAGCGCCTACTGCTGCAGATAAGCGCTTACAAGATTTTATGAGATTGATTGTGCCACGGCTGGTGGCTCATATTCCGCATTGACCTCCAAGGGGGTGAATTCGATGAAGATGTATTTGAGCAAAGTTGGCAAAGACGCTTGGGTCGCGCTCCTTGCAGTCTGTTCTGCTGGCTTGGCGACCTGCTCCTCGCCGGCTGAGAAGGCCAGCAAGTATTACGAGAAGGGTCTGGCGCTGATGGTTCAGGGCGACTTGCTCAAGGCTCTGGCACCAGGAGAGCTGCCAATGTGGTGCGAATCATCGAAGCTGCGGTGCACCGCAGATGGATCATTCAACGCTGACAAGTTAATTAATAATTATATTTTCATTGCCTTTTTATTGTTTGATAGATAAGCGTTTTGGATTCTCAGTTTAATGAGGTCTAATGATGATATTCGAACCCAGCAGTAGCCGTTCCATACTCCAGCGACGAAGCAGTACCAGTAACGCTATTCAGGCCGGTCTCGATTTTGTTGCTGTGATCGGTGTCGCATGGTATTTGATCGATTATCATATCGGCGTTATAACGCAGGCTTATGTCATCATGCTCCTGTTGCTGATTGGGGCGCTGGCCGTCGTGTACGACCATTATGCTATTTACCGAAGCAATGTTGGATTTACCGTCAAAGCATTTAAGCTTTTAAAGGCGTGGCTTGCCGCTTTTGGCTTTCTCGTTGTCATGGCCTTTCTTACCAAACAAAGTGAACAGTACTCGCGCCTATTGGTTGCGCAGTTATTTATTGTTGGATATTTCGCTCAGTTGCTTTTGCACTTGGCGACACTCGAAGTGCAGAAGAAACTCTTGACCCACCCGAATCAATTGGAAGCCGCTCTTATTATTGGCTCGGGAGAGCTGGCTAGCTTCCTTCACCAAAAAATAAGCAATAATCCCTGGCTGGGTGAACGGGTGGTCGGTTGTGTGTTGATTGAGGCGGGCGATGATCGGGGGAAGCAGGGCTCAGAAAGCACGCAACGTTTGTCGATACTGGGTAATATCTCCGACCTTGATGGGTTAATCGTGCGACATTCCATTCGTACCGTATATTTCGTTACACCTCTGGATGGCTCGGAGGTCATTAAGGATGTTTACTTAAAGCTGCTTGATAAGCACATTGCTATTAATTGGGTGCCTGACATTTTTTCACTGCGCTTGATCAATCACAGCGTTCGTGAAATTGCCGGTATTCCCGTGCTGACCTTGTCTGAAACTCCGCTGATGGGGATGCGCCTGTTTCTGAAGAATTTCGAGGACAAAGTCTTAGCTTTCCTCATCTTGTTTCTTGCGGCTCCATTGCTGGTGGCTATAGCGATTGCCATCAAGGTCGATAGCCCTGGACCGGTGTTCTTTCGACAGGAGCGCATGGGGTGGAGTGGAGTTTTTCGTATCTGGAAGTTCAGAAGCATGGTCGTCCATCAACTGGCAGACGGCATCGTCAAGCAGGCAGAAAAGAATGATCCGCGCATGACCAGGGTTGGAGCCTTTATTCGACGAACTAGCCTGGATGAGCTACCACAGTTGTTCAACGTTTTGATGGGGGAAATGTCCCTGGTGGGGCCCCGCCCGCATGCTATTCAGCATGATGCGCAGTACTCGCCTGGTATCGCAGACTACTTTGCACGTCACAATATCAAGCCAGGCATCACAGGCCTGGCTCAGGTGCGTGGCTTTCGCGGTGAAACGAGAGATATAGAGCAGATGATTCAGCGTGTTGAGTCTGACATTGAGTACATCAACAACTGGTCGCTCTGGCTCGATTTCGTCATTCTTCTGCGAACTCTGTTTGCCTTCACCGGCAAGCGAGCCTATTAGCCAGCCTTGAGACAGACTTTTTCGACGTTAGCGTCGAGACGCATCATGACGGGCTGGCTCCAGAGAGAGATGGGAGCACAGCATCGGGGATCAATTGCCGGTTTTGAATGTGGGGCTCATGGCGCGGTGACGATCGAGAGGAGCTTCAGTGGGCCAAGAACTGAAGCAGTTGGCTATTTTTGCAGCGGCTCCCTTGCAAAACGTCTACCCCGCATCTTTAATAGTTCTAGAGTCGAGGATATTACTGAATATTTCCCCGCTGAATGAGCTTTCCACATCAAATTTGCAAGTATTGCTCGAATTTACCAATTGATATGTTTTCTGGCTTAACCAAAAGGCAAGTTAAAAAGAGTGCCGGAAATGAAAGCGTATTTAGCAGTGCCGATCCGAAAACTCATATCTCCCTCAATACGATTTGAGCTAAGAAAAACTGCAGCCTGGCTGCGAGACATACTTGGGCGAGCCTGTTTCTGGCGCTGGGAGATTGTCAGATTCAAGCTGCGCAAAGACAGTCCTTACGACATCCTCTATGTGGGAAGAAGAGCACAGCGGGAGATGGCCAAGGTTCTCATGGGGGTGGAGTCTCCTGTGGTCGACAGCAAATCGGAATCGGATAAATCGAACCGTACGGTTCTGGTCAGTGAAATGCCAACCTTCGGCGCGTTGTATGTGCCTCACTTTCTGAGTGCTATCGTGCCGCTGGGTCGCTCCATTGACGATATCACGGCGGGATACGATAGTAAGTTACGTCGAAACATACGCAAGAACCAATCGCGCTACCGAATGAAGCAGGCGCTGACGGACGACGAAATTGAAAGAGCCGACAGGGAAATGCTTCAACCCTATGCCATCGCAAGGCATGGCACTGCCGCCTCGCAAATTGCCCCACATGAAGTTTTAAGGATAGCAAAGACTTTCGGCCGGCTCGATCTAATACTGTTGGAAGACGAAATTGTTGCATGCCAACTTGCGTGCGTAATTACTCGGGCCGGAAAGCGCTACTGGAGCATGATACGCGCCGGCTATCCTGAGGCGGTTTTTTCAGATGCCAAAAGGCTGAATGAAGTCAACTCGATCACTACATTTATGGAGCTTGAGTGGGCAATAAACAATGGTTTTGACTATTATGACATCGGTACTTGCCTGGCCCGTCCAGACGACGGACTTCTCGAATGGAAAAGAAGACGTGGCGGTGATGTTGATACGCTGGGTAACCACGCTTATATGTTTGTCCGACTACCCAAGGTGGGTGCAGCCCAACTCCTTTGGAATACACCGTTATTTGCTGTCGAGGGAAAAAAACTGACACTTCATCTTGGCTTGCCGGACGGGCAAAACGATGAGGAAGTGGCGACTCGCTATATTAACATGGGGTTTGGCGGGCTATACAAAATTTATCTCTACTGTGCCAAGAGCCCAAGCGAACTTCTTCTCGACAGGTTACGTAGCCGTTATGCTCATTTGAAGTCCCCGCCCATTGTGGAGAGGATTATATCTACCTGAGCAGCTTTCTGATGTTAAAAAATGCAGTGTAGGCGCTTGCGCCATTTACTGTTTTTTGTAGAGGCGGATGAGAGTGAAGATGATATGTCGGAATTACGCGCATTAACGAGCAGCCACCGGACAACATGGAGCCTTGCTGCATACCGGCATATTGTAAGAGCGCGGGTTATGCGAAAGCCGGCGGAAACCCCGCAAAGTGCAGCGGTGAAAAGCTGGACTATTGCGCCTGGCGAAACATCAATTTCTCCACCGGCTTTTTTCCTGCCCAATCAACTCGAACGTGTGACAGGATGGGAGGAAGAACGCTTTTTTCCTTACGAACACCCCCGTCGTACAATGGAAGGAATCGGCAGCGTTGATCATGGTCCAACACGGGGCCACCTGCTTAAAGATGTCTGGCTGATAGATGGAACACTCTACAAGGGCAACGCAAAATCCTGCTTATCTCCTAGATCTGGCTGGCTTCCAAAAATCTCTGTGGAAACCGAGATGGAGCGCGGGGCGATTTACTGTACCGCAGGTGGAAACCAATGGTTTGGCTCCTGGCTGATGGAAGACTGTGTCACTTACCCATTAGCATGCGACGAAGGAGTTCCGGTGACGACTGCGCCATCCACCGGGTCTCCTCTATTTCCCCAGGCTCCCGAATATGAGGACTGGCTTGGCATAACACCGGTTCGTTTGCGCAATGCGTTTTTTCGTGAGCTCGTGATATTCGATGATCTAAGTCAAAATCGAAATAGGCATTTACGCTTTCGCGCGATGGGTGAAAAATTACTGTCACACGTAAGGTACAGCTCTCACCCCGGAGTATTCATTCTGCGAGGCGGCAACGGTGAATTGCGACTGTTACACAATGAAATGGAACTCGCTGAACGTCTGCATAACCGCAGAGGTTTTCGCATTCTCGATCCTTCGAAAACCGATGTTCCGACCATCGTAGCGACCTGCGCTGGAGCAAAAACCGTGGTGGGGGTCGAGGGGAGTCATCTCGTACATGGTGTCAATGTACTTCAGCCTGGTGGCTCACTGCTGGCTCTGCAGCCCCCGAATCGTTTCATCTGTTATTACAAGTACCTAACGGATCGCGATCACCAGAATTTTGGCTTTGTGGTGGGAACGCCAGAGGGCGATGGCTTTACAATCGACCCCGATGAGGTTGAGCGCACTCTAGACCTATTCCCTTCATGAAGACTTGATCTGAACCACGCTCCTCGTGTCAAGGTCGAGCCCCCATTCCGAGTGATCAAGCGCTAATTTGGGTATCAGCAGCGCACCTTGGATCAAATTTCAATCGACAGGGAGAGTCAGTTTTCCGTAAGCGCTCCAGCATCCGCGGCCGCCCCGTTTCACGTTGAGCGGAAAGGCCAAAGGCGGTGCGGGGCGTGTGTTGCATTTGGTCTTTGAGACCGCCCTGTTGCGGGCGATGCTCAAGCCTGAAGCTATTTCATGCGGATAGAGTCCGCTTGATTGATGACTGACGTGTTTGTTGTGACGTTATTTTGACGAAGCCACACTGATTTTCTATTTATATTTATCGTGACGACGCACTATTGACGCGGCAGCTATGTGCCTACTATGCTCAATTTAACTTGATAAAGATTCCTTCGTCCGACAAAAGAATACTCCTCTGTTCAGGGAGGTGATGTTATGCACCCGACACTTTTTATTAATTCCGTTTTGTTATTGATGCTCCTGAATGGTGCGACTGTTTCTAGTGCTCAGGCGGCCAGTTTGGTCTATAAACCTAGTTGCATGAGCAACTCTGGCAAGGATTTAGGGCCTCAACCAGGCATGCTGATCGAAGAGCGCGCGGGTGGCAACGCCATTGGTTTTCACACCGACTTCTCCGGTGATTCTCACACGCAGAGTATTGCTACCAAGGGCGTGCTTAATAATGGGGTCAACGCTCTCGGCGAGTGGGTCAGCTTCCTTGGGCCGTGCGCCAATGCTTCTTCATTTAACAGTTTAATTGCGGCGCTTGCCAATGGCCAGTTCAGGGTTGGTCGGCATGTCCAGGGTATAGGTCTGGCTGGGACAGCTAATTCTTATATCAATCAACGGAGTGCAGTACCGCTTCCTGCGGCAGCATGGTTATTTTCTTCCGCGTTGTTTGGATTTATCGTGTTTGCCAATCGACGGAAGGTGTAGGTAGTGCTTTCGTACAATGCCTGCCCATGGTCGGATCGCTGTAACCGAACCAGTTCTGCAACAGATGCACGCGCAGCATCGCCATCAACGCAGAGGCCGGACGAACCGCCCTCACCCTTCGGGCAATGTATTTCAGGGCTTCCTTAATGTAGGCGCATCTCTGCAGATCAGCGTGCGCAACAAGAACATTGGGTTACCAAGCACATAGCGACTGAATAACCGCTTTGGCTCACACATCAGCCTGAATACCCACTCACAACCGAGACAACGCACCCATTGCGGAGCCCGAACAACCTTGCCACCGAGAAAATCCAGGATCGCCCCGCCGCACACTATCAGGCATGGCACGCCGCTGGCAGCTAGCCTGGCAGCAACGGCTTCTTGCCTGGGCATGCCCATGCCCAGCACAATCAATTCTGGCTGCAGTTGCTGGGCAAGGTTGATGTAGGCATCCACCTCAGCAAAACCATGGTGAGCAGAAACTACATTTACCGCAAATACCGCTTCGCTACGCTGCACCGCATTCGCTAGAAAGGGCTCTGTAGTGCCCCAAAAAGCCACGCGCCGGCCCTTGAACGCGACCAGTAATTTGGGGATAAAATCCGTGCCATTCATATTTAGCCCCGGCACCAAGCCGAGTCGGCGAAACAGGACAGCCATGCCGGAGCCATCCCGTAGTAACACGTCAGCAGCGGACAGCGCGTTATAGTAATCGGTGTTGCCCGCCACCAAGTTCATGGCAAAGGCATTGACGAATCCAAGTACTGTCGTCGCCTCAGGCTTGGATAAAGCATCAATCAATCCCTGCTCATCAACGAGATCACTGACCACCCTGAGTTTCTGGATAATCGCTTGCCAGTTGTGCTGCCAAGCAAAAGCGCGCATTAATTGTCATCTCGCTTCGAACGCACCCACTCAACTTGGCGCTTAAGTAAAAAGCCTAGATACAGGGGTATTTTTTTCACCGCGTAGAACGGCGCATACAACAAGGCTGAAAAAGATATAATCTCGCGACCAAATTGGCTCCATGCCAGCAAGATAGTCACATTCAATAGTGCCACCCCGGCAGAAGCGATTAATGCTGGAGCCAAAGCTCCACACAGCATAAACACTAACCATGACAGACTAAAAACAGCCCCCAACGCTAAAGTCAATAAGGCCAACGGAGGGACCAATAAATCCAGCGTCATAGCCAGGAGATTCCAGTTACGCCGGCTGATCGACTCTACAAACAACTTTGGCGCATCACCAAGGATTACCCCGAGATGACCATGCTCCCAGCGCGTACGCTGGATACTTAAGCCTTCATCACTGCGCGGAAAATAACTGGTCACCAGGGCATCGGGGCAAAACAGAGGCGGCTTGCCGTTGCGGCAGAAATCGAAGCCCATCTTCAAATCTTCGACGATGTGGCCACTGGCTAAATCGATTAAAGCCAGATCCCGCCAGACGAAAGCCATTCCCGTCCCCATTAACTGGCAGGGCAAACCAAGCCAAGCCCAACCTTGCGGCCGCACCAGATTCTTCACACGCCAGGCAAACTCGGCAAACCGCACTTTTAGCCCGGAACCTGCTGGTGCAAGCATTAAATTAAGTGCCTGCGTTGGCCGTCCTGAGTCGATGCAACACATTGCCAAACGCTCAATGAAGCCTTCACCCACCTGGCAATCAGCATCGACAACGATCACGACATCCGGCGCAACGCTCGCTAAGTGACGCACCCCAAAGTCCAGCGCATAACCCTTGCCACACTGCTGATCATTGCTGCGCTCCACCACCTCGGCGCCCGCCGTGCGGGCCAGCGCGGCCGTGTCGTCAGAACAGTTGTCCGCCACCACCAATAAGCGATCGCCCTCTAGCAACTGCGGCCGAATGGTATTTAACGTCGCGACGATCATCGAGGATTCGTTGTATGCCGGTACCAACACCGCCACCCGCAGCCGCGATCTTTGCGCCGACGAGCGCAACCGCACAGGCAGGCAGGCCAGCAGCACCTGCAAAAACAGCACCAACACCGGCAGGACCATGAGCACCAGCAGTGTGCTGAACAGCCAATCAAGTAAGGTGATCATGCTTGCGCCCTAAACAAAGTAGCCAACTTGGCCGCTTCGGTATCGATATCGTGTCGCTCCAGCACTCTCTGATAAGCCGCCTCGCCCATCCGCTGCAACACCTCGACGGGTTGCGCGAGGCAGTCCGCCAGCACCGCCACCAACTCATCCACAGCTCCAGCGGGAAACAACCAACCGTTCTCACCCTGACGCACTAACTCGGGAATGCCCGCCACATAGGTCGTCAGTACTGGCCGGCGCAAGGCCATGGCCTCCATAATTACCACCGGCAAGCCCTCGGCGAAGCTCGGCAACACCAAGGCCCGCGCCGCAAGAATTTCCGCCCGCACCTGCTCACTGCTAATCCAGCCAGTGATTCGCACCTGCGCCTGCAAGCCATGCAGTGCAATCAGGGCTTCGATTTGCGCACGTATTTCCCCATCGCCGGCCAGTACTATCTCGAACACCACGGCTTGCGCTGCCAGGATACGGGCAGCCTCAAGCAACAACAGTTGGCCCTTCTGCTCACACAAGCGACCCACGCAGACCAATCGCGGTACGGACGGCACGGCAACTGCAGGTACATCGTGAAACGCCCGCTCCAGACCACAATGCACCACCTTTACCCTTGCCCAGTGCGCATGAGCTACCCAGCGAAACAGCTGGCTGCGCCCATAAGAGCTGATAGCCGCGACAAAAGCCGCGCGCCGGACTTTCTCGCCCAAATGAATAAACTGCGGTTTGTCGAACTCTTCCGGGCCGTGCACCGTAAAACTGTACGCTGGCCCGCCGAGTGCATTGGCCAGCATCACCACCTCGGTTGAGTTAGTGCCGAAATGCGCATGCACATGCTCGGCGCCGAACGCCTGCAACCAAAACAGCAGGCGGCATGCCTCGGACAAATAGACCAAATGGTACGGCCAGGGCCGATCGGCATGCCGGCCCATACGTAGCGCCAGCCACAACGCCGAAAAAAAGCGTCGCGGCTGGGCGCGCAGTACCTGCAGCACAGGCACTAACAGCTCTTTGACTCCGCCCTGCAGCACATAGGAAGTTTTACTGCGCTCGGACACGTCCTCGGCATCCACCAACTCGGCATCCCAACCACGCAGAGCAATGCGCTGCACCACAAAGCCCTGGCGCTCTAACGCCAAAATCTCGCGACGAATGAAGCTATGGCTGACCTTGGGGTATTGATTAATCAAATAAGCGATACGCATAGGAACCAGCTTAGATGTCGTCGCAGTGAATTATTACTACAGGTAATTTTACAATAGTACAATTATCAAGAACGTCAACAAGCATCACGGCGTTTATTCCGATCCTTGCATTTTCTCCGAGCAATACCCCACCTGGAATTTTCGCTCCGGCACCTTATATACACTTCGGAACCAATAGTTGAAACAGTGCCGCCTGCCAACCAACCAAGAGTGACTACTGTAGTTTCATGCCGCCAGGCCCGACAGTCAAATATCGACCTGATGAGCGCTTGTGTTAGTTGCACAGCTGCCTATTAACACACTATCTATCCTTGTAGAAATATCATCTAGAAGCTCATAACGCCTGCGGTACATGGCACGTTTTTTAGAAGGAATACAATCAAGCGCTTTTTTGGACAACACCATGGGAATTTCAAAAAAGTCTTCGCGCCCGGACGGAATCGCTCCATGTTCCAACCATATGACATCATAATTAGCCGCTAGGTCTTGAGCTTTTTCAGCCCCAAAATACGGATGACGATGATGACGATATCCATCCCCTATCGCATAAATCTTTTCAACACCAACACTTCTTGCAATATACTTAATGGCTTCAATCAGAAGACTTCTTGGGCGAAGGCCTTCAAAATCTTTTGTCAGTGCTCTATAAATATCCAAAGACCTATCACTCTCTACGCCTTTGTGTATCCCTTGAACGGCACCGATAAAAATACATAACTCAACTTCCGTGCGACACAAGGTGAACGCTATTGATGCAATACGCAAATCACCCTGAAACAAATTCAGCACCAGCTCCCCTTCACGCATAAACCATACCGGACGATCTAGAACCAAGGAACAACCAACAGAGCACTCCGACAAGTCACTCAACATCAAGCTGTCATTTCGTCCCAGAAGTAATAGCTGCGGACAGCTTTTTGTGACGACTTCGTAATGCGAGGCCAACACACCAAGTCTATCCTGAGTTCTCCAGCATCTACTGATGTACGGCCAATGAACAACACCCACACAATCACCTCCCAACTTCTCAAAACCGGTCTTGCCCAGGGCATTCGACATACGCCACAAAAACAACTTTAGCTCGGACCAGTTTTTTCCAACTAAAATCAGTAATACAAGCTTATTTTTCAATGCTCTAAAGGAATACCCTGCATGTAAAGAAAACACGCTTTTTAGTATCAGCCAATCATTCATAGACGTCTCACTTGTATTCGATCAACGCTGTCTTGCCGGCGCCAAATCTGTTCAACAGAAACTTGACTTGCCCGAGCATCTCGGGAAATTTGCTCAGCACCAGAAAGAAGGCCTGCAGCCAGTTTTCGCGCGCTGATCTATCGCACCGGCGAGCCAAGCGCACCACCTGCAGTGGATAGACCAGCAGCAGAAGCAGCCCAAACCATCCCAGCATCAAACTCGCGATCATAGTCGCCAGCGGGACACCCAAGCCCCAGAGCCAGGCCCGGCGCGACTCACGCTGCCAATGTTGCTCCGGTGCGGCCCCATGCAAAAATGCGCCCTCGGCAAAGGCATAGCCACCACGCAGGGTACGCCGCCACCATTGGCCGAAGCGGGTCATGGCCGCATCGTGCAAGGTCATTTCGTCAGCCAGGCGCCAGACTTTCCATCCATTCGCACGCAGACGCACACACAACTCAGGCTCTTCCCCGGCAATAAGATCCGCTCGAAAACCAGACACTGCGGCGAAGGCATCAGCCCGTATCAGCGCATCTCCACCACACGCCTTGGCCTCACCTATCGGGGTATCCCATTCAAGATCACACAATAAGTTGTAAATCGAACGCTGTGGAAAACGTTCGCGGCGCCGTCCACAGACCACCGCAACCTCAGGCTGAGCATCAAGAAAGGCCTGCGCCCGGGGCAGCCAGCCACCGACAACCTCGCAATCACCATCGACAAACTGCACATAACGCATCGCTGGCAATAAACGTTGCACGCAGGCAAATCCTTCATTGCGCGCGCGCGCAGCCGTAAAGGGAATCGACATATCCAACTCAACCACCTCGACCCCAAGCCGTCGTGCCATCTGGACTGAACCATCCGTTGATCCAGAGTCGACATAAATAACCTTCTGCGCCGCACCGCCCAGCGAAGCCAGGCAACGCTCAAGCCGCAGGCCTTCATTGCGACCGATAACAACGACACCGATACCAGTAGCCATTGAGTTCACTCAGCGATGTAAAACTGCTCGATATCGTCCACCGGAGGGTTCATAAGCATTCCCTTGCTTCTGCGCGCTGCCTTTTCTTGATAGTCGCAGGCACGCCCACTGCCACCGAGTCGTCCGGTACATCTGTCAGCACCACGGCATTGGCACCAATCACGACGTTGTTACCAATGCGGATATTGCCCAGCACCTTGGCCCCGGCACCGATATCAACGTTGTTACCCATCACCGGGGCAATCGGCTCATCCACATTCTTGAGCCCCACGACCACGCCATTGCGGATGCGGCAATCATCGCCGAACTGAGCATAACCACTGATCACGATTCCGCCGAAATGATCGATGACGAAGTTGCGCCCGATCACCACCTCACACGGCAGCTCGACACCCGTCACGATCTGCACCAATTTGAAGAGCACTTTGTATATAAAGGAGAGCAACTTACGCAACAATGCAGGGCGCACACCGTAGCGCCAGCGCCCAAAGCGATAAACCAGCATCACCCAGAACCCCTGAGCAGCCCAATCACCAGCGTGTGCACGCAAGTCCGCGCGTATATTTTCGAACATAAGTTGATCTACCGTGTTGGTTGGCTAGCAAATTGGGTATCGCGCAGCAACGCCCAAGTATCACGAGCATGCTGCCAACACGCCCCTATGGCGGCCCGGCCGCGGCCTTTCAATAGAGCCTTGAGCGCCAGAATCAGATCCCCCAGGCTCACCAGCAACATATGTGAGGCCAAACCCGGTAGACCGTGGTGCTTGCGAAAGTACAAAAGCTCGCTTTCGATTTGTAACCTGGGTATCTGTCGACTGACCACATTGAGTTTGACAACCGATTTGGCACTTTCACCGCCGATATGCACCACCGTGGTATGCGGGTAATAAACCACCTTCCAGCCAGCCTGTTTAACGCGTTTGCAGTGATCGACCTCCTCGTAGTAAAGAAAGTAGCGCGGGTCGAACAAGCCAATCTGATCGATGACTTCACGGCGGATCAAGTAATAGCAGCCGGGCACCCAGTCGCACTCACGGACCGAGGCATGATCCCAGTCCATGTCGTCGACCCTCTTCACCACAGGGAAAAAGCGTTCCAGCCCTGTACGCGAGAGGAAGACATTCAACGGTGTCGGAAAATAGCGACAGGAGGGCTGCAAATCACCCTCTCGCCCAACCAACCGAACGCCGAGGACTCCGCAATCAGGGTGAGCCTCCATGTAATCGAGGGTCTTGCTCAGGGTATCGGTAGCAACAAAGGCATCGGTATTGAGGAGCAACGCGTACTTGCCCTGCAGGTGCTCAACCAATTGATTGTTGGCACGACCAAAGCCAACATTATTTTCATTGGCCAGCAGAAATGCCTCTGGACAAATAGCTGCCAGGCACTCCAGTGAATTATCGGCAGAGGCATTGTCCACCACTAAATAGCGCGTTCGATCAGCACTATTTGACTCGCGCAACGCATTAAACATGGGCTGCAGCAGAGCCGCTGTATTGTAGTTCACTACTAACACATCAAGAGGGGCACTAATCATTAGATCGCCCCCCAAGAAACTGCTGAACTCTCATCGTCGGATTACAAAACTCTTTATAAATCGACATCATTCAAGCTCCGCTTAAAACAACTGCTACTCAGGCGAACGCCTCATACACGCATTAATAAGCGCAGCTTCAAATAATTTTGCAGAGTTCTCCCAAGAACTTGAAGCCACAGTTTGACATGCCATTTCTGAAACCGCACACCACCCCTGCTCGTCTAAATTCAATAGCCATTCAACACCACGAGCCAAGGCAACAGTATCATCAATATCGGCCAGTACGCCGTTTTTGAAACAAGATATTGCCTCTAACGGCCAGCCAGTACGCGTTGAAACTACCGGCGCCCTACATGCCATCGCTTCCATCGCCGTCAGATTAAAGCCTTCCTCACTCCGGCTTGCTGCGAGCCAGACATCACATTGTGCATATAAATCACGAATACGATGTTGATCGGGAGAAAGATAAAACTCAAGACTCTCTGGAAGCTTAAAAAGACCACTAGGAGGAGCACTTCCAAAGGCTATAACTCGAAGTTTTGAAAATTTTTTCTCAAGCAAAGAAACTACCTGAAGCGCAACATCAACCCCCTTAAATGGCGCTTCATGATACAAAAACCCGATTGTTGGGCAACGCTGTTTTCCCCTCGGCGCGGAAAAAAACTGCTGATGGTCGACACTATTCCCAACCAAGCCAACATCAGAGTCGCCATACTCCATGCTCATGACATCAGCCAACCACTTCGAAATGGTTATCTTATGCAAAGGCATCTTATATGTCGCCACAACCCTATCCACCGGGCAATAAGGAAACACCTCATGCGCCTGCACAAAATACACTTTTACACCCTTGGCCTGACCTAGAGAGCTCACCCACTCAGCCGTTTCCCACCACGTTGCAATTACAACATCCGCATCTGGAACATCCGAATCCACAATAGGCCTGTATTTTTCTATCACCCGGTGATCAAGACCAAGACCGTCTAAGTGAGATGGACTTCTTTCGCTTATCGGCCACCCCTCACCCGTGATGAAACTCTTCATCTTCTTATCCAGCGGAACAGGAGGTGCAGGCGGGGAAACGAGCGTTACATCATGCCCCATTTCAAACAATGCCTTAGCGTAAATTGCAACGACGCGAATTCCACCCGACATGTTCACCACCGGCAACACAAAAGTCACTTTCATTCGATCACCTCCAAAACCGCTGAAAGCCTACTCAAATTCAATGTACTTCCAGCCAAGCAACTTCCATCAATCAACACATCGTGACGGTCTGTCACAGCATTGGAAACAGCAAGAGACATAGATCGAATCAAAGCCATTTAGCAACGCCCAACACTAACTCTCCACACAAAGCCCCCACCGCCAGCATTGGCAGCACCACCAGTTCACGCTTGAGATCGAACAGCCCCACCTGACGATTGACATAAACAATCAGGATAAGCGTAGGGAACGTATGCAGGGCAACGCCCCAAATCGCATACTTTACCCCGCCAATCGCCAGCAGCAACGGCAGTAGCACCCATAACGAGACAATGCGAATAATGTTATCCATGGCTTGGTACTTTGTGAGTCCCAAGGCAAGCCAAACTTGATGCGCCACCGTGTAGCGCAATGTGAAAAAAGAAAGTGAAAGAATGGCCATCATGGTGCCGGCAGCGGCATAACGCTCATCGTATAACCCACCAACGATGAGCGGACTGACGGTCAAGAACAGTCCACAGACAAACAGCAAAGCAAGATCGAAAATCAATCTGAAGCGGTAATACAAAACGCGGAGCCGCGCGGTGTCATTACTTCTTGAGGCTTCACTGAAGGCCGGCAGAGCCACGGCCCCGACCAACCTAAGCACTGCGGTTTGAAGAGTGCCCAAAATCAGCACCGCAATGGAGTAGACGCCCAGTTCAGTGGCCGACATGCTGCCGCCGAACCAGATGCGATCACCAAACATGGCCAATACTCCCACTGCCGAAGACAACAGTATCCAACGGCCGAAGACGACTAACTCATTAAGCGCAGAGCGGTCCCACTGTAGACGGTTAGGCGGGCCCTGAAACCATAGATGACCAATAACAGTGCCGACCATGGCCGAGACCAGACCTGCAATCACCAGCGACCAGACAGACCTGGTGAAGTAACCGATGCCCAGCATCACCAGCAGGCCCGCAAGCTGGGATGCAAAGTCGAGGAGCACCACTTTCTTTTGCTGGAAATCGCGAACGGCCAAGTCGAGTTTCGTCGACTGGAACCCAAAGATGATCGCGGTAAAACCGGTAAAGGCCAACACCAGCGGCAACTCCGGTGCGGCATAGGTGGAATTGGCCGACCACAGATTGATGACTTGCGCAAACCAGGTGAAGCCCGCGATTAGAAGTGTCGAAGCAAAAAGGACAACGCCACGCAGGATCTGCACTGTCCAGGCGGTATTGAGAAACACTGGATCGTCGCCACGCGGGCTCTGGATAATGTTCTGGCGCAAACCGACATCGGAAAGCAAGTGCAGAACCACCGAAACGGTGGTGGCGATGATCATTACGCCGAAAATTTCCGGCATCAGCAAACGGGCCATTACCAGGTTGCCGCCCAAGCGAATTGCTTGAGAGGCAACAAGCGCACCCAGATTCCATGCCCCAGCAGATATCGCTCGCCTGCGAAGGCTCAACGATTGCGATAAATCAATTGGAGGCATGACATCAACCCCGAACTCAAATGGTACGCACGTTACTATAGCTACAATTGGTCATCTCACTAGCCGTCGCTCACCAATCCATGAGTTCAATAATCCATGCCTGAGCACTTTCGCGCGCTAATCGTCATTCTAGTTTTAGCTGGCGTCGTTTTTGCCCTGGCGCGTCGACCAGCAGTAGACCTGATCCCATACCACGACTTCACTCGTCGCCGCAATCTGTGGTTTGCATTGACGCTACTGGCCTTTGTCTCGCACAGTTTCTGGGTGTACGCGGGCATTGCCGCTATCATTTTGACCGTCGCACGACAACGCGAACGCAATCCTCTGGCACTGTTTTTCCTTCTGCTGTTTCTCATCCCGCCGGCCCCGGCACAGATTCCCGGCTTCGGCCTGATCAACTATTTTTTTGCACTTAACCATATTCGTCTGCTCGCATTGTGTCTGTTGTTGCCGGCTTTTTTCATGCTACGCAGGCAAGCAAGCACACCGAGCTTCGGACGCACCTGGCCTGACAAACTGCTAGCGGCCTACCTCTTGCTGACGAGCCTGCTTTACCTGCGTAACACCACGCTGACCGACACCTTGCGCCAGACGCTCTACCTGTTCACAGACGTTTTTTTGCCTTACTACGTTGCCAGCAGGGCACTGAAGGAACTCAGCGACTTCAAGGATGCTCTGTTGGGATTTGTACTCGCCGCCATGGTGCTGGCGCTTATTGGTCTCGTCGAATTTGCCCGCCATTGGCTTCTGTACAACGCGCTGATTGTCGCCCTGGGCATGCACTGGGAAATGTCCGGCTACTTGAATCGTGGTGATTCATTACGCGCCAGCGCCACCACCGGCCAGGCAATCGCACTGGGTTACGTCATTAGCGTGGCCATCGGCTTTTACCTGTTCTTGCGCGAGAGCGTACGCAGCCGATTGCAGCAATTCCTCGGCGCGCTCTTGCTGGCTGGCGGTCTGTTTGCACCGCTGTCGCGAGGCCCCTGGATCGGTGCAGCCGTCATGATCACCGTGTTCATCGCCACCGGCCGTGCTGCTGTCAAACGCCTGATGCTTCTGGCAATTGCCGGAGTACTCGCCCTTCCCCTGCTGGCCATCGTGCCTGACGGGCAAAAAATCCTGGATCTACTACCGTTCATCGGTACGGTAGACGCAGAGAACATCACGTACCGGCAGCGCTTGATTGATAACTCAGTGATCGTCATCCAGCGCAACCCTTGGCTGGGCTCTTTCGATTACCGCAACACTCCTGAGATGCAGTCCATGATTCAGGGCGAGGGCATCATCGATATTGTGAATACCTATATCGCCCTGGCGCTGGACATCGGCCTGATCGGATTGACGCTATTCGTGGTTTTTTTCGCCACTGTGCTGCTCGGCATCCGCAGAGCAATGCGTTCGGTCCCCAACAAAGACGATGAGGCGCGCCGACTCGGACGAGCGCTGTTGGCGGTACTGGCCGGGATACTGGTGACCATCTTTACCGTTAGCAGTATCACGGTGATCCCCGTGGTGTATTGGTCGGTGGCCGGACTGGGTGTGGCCTATGCTCAGATGGTGCGCAGGCTCAAGCGCACTGAGACTGCAAGCACTGCGAGCGCCAACCTTCAACCCTGGTAACGCTCATGACCTCTTTTGTTCACCGCACCCATATGCTGCTAGTGGTTCTCCTTGCTGTTTGGCCGTTTAGCACCTGGGCGTCGGACTGGGTCTCCAGCGTGGATGAGCGCAGCGGTCTGCCAATGCTGGCGCGCGGTGGCAACCCTGTAGTTTCTTCTTCATTCGCCTTCTGGGGGAGCAACTGGGAATGGACGGATTTGCCGACCGCGTTCAAGGTGAACACCCCTTACAGCTACTCCCTTGCAGGCAAGAACAAAAACCTGGATTTCGACGTGACTGCGCAGATTCAGAAGGAAGACGAGCAGAAGTTGACCTGGAACATTGCCCTGGATGCACACAGCATGATGCCGGACGTGATGGGCGGGGGCATCGTCTTCAAGTTCGATCCTGCCCTTTACGATGGAAAAATGGGTGAGCCGGCTTTGCTACCCGACAACCGCGGCTGGTCCTGGGGGAATACACAAAGCCGACGCATCGAGATGCGTTTTGAGCCTGCACTGGCAAGTGTGTACTTTGAACCGGGTGATAAATCTCAGGTGCGTGCTTTTTTTTACAAGAACACGATCAAACCCGGCCGCCAAAATTTCAAAGCCACCTTGAGTATATCTGGCGATGTGGTACTCGGTCCGACCACAACCGAGCGCTTCGGGCTGGCGGACACAAGGAGCTGGCCGAGTGACACGCTCGACTGGAAAACCTCGCCGGTCGATCTGTCCTTTCTTAACGCTCACGAAAAACCTGCAGGCAAGCGCGGCTTCGTCAAAGTATCCGGCGAGCAACTGTTATTCGCAGACAACACCCCAGCGCGCTTCTGGGGCACTAACCTGACGGCCTATGCGCTGTTTCGTACGCCAGACGATGCAATCAAGCTGCAGGCCAAACGTCTGTCGGCACTGGGTTTCAATCTCGTACGACTGCACCACCATGATTCCCCATGGGTCAGCCCAAACATCTTTCGCGACAGCAACCTCACGCAGGACACTCAGCAACTAAGCCCCGACTCACTGAAAAAAATCGACTGGTGGATCAAGTGCCTCAAAGACGAGGGCATTTATGTATGGCTCGATATGCACGTCGAGCGAGCCTTGACTGCAAACGACAACATCTATGGCTTCGATGAAATGCCAAAGAATGGCCAGAACAACGCCGATCTGAAGGGCTATGCCTATGTAAACATCACCATTCAGCAGGCAATGAAGCGCTTTGCCCAAGCCTATTTGACCCATGTAAACACCTACACCGGACTCGCCTACAAAGACGATCCGGCGATCGCCGCCGTACTGATTACCAACGAAAACGATGTCACCCAGCACTTTGGCAACGCCCTGTTACCAGACAAACGAGTGCCAAAGCACAACCATATCTACATGGCCGAGGCCGAGGCCTTTGCGAACCAGCACAATCTATCTGCAAGCCAGACCTGGCGCTCCTGGGAGCCAGGCCCCGCCAAGCTGTTCCTCAACGATTTGGAGCGACGTTTCAACGTAGACATGATTCAGCACCTACGTGAATCAGGAGTGAAGGTACCCATCGCCACGACCAGTAGCTGGGGCGGCGACAGCCTAAGCTCCCTACCGGCCCTTACCGCCGGCGACCTGATCGACGTCCATAGCTACGGTGGCTCTGGGCAGCTAGAGAAAAACCCGCTCACCAGCGACGGTTTACTGAACTGGATTGCCGCCGGCCAAGTGATAGGCAAACCCCTGACCGTCACCGAGTGGAACACTGAACCATTCCCGGCACCTGACCGCCACTCGCTGCCACTCTATATGGCCGGCACCGCCAGCCACCAAGGCTGGGATGCGCTGATGCAATATGCCTACAGCCAGGAGCCGCTAACCGGCGAATGGATAACTGCCGACAACTGGCACGCCTATAACGACCCCGCAATGCTGGCCACCCTGCCCGCCGCCGCCTTGCTTTATCGCCGTGCAGACGTTCGCGAAGCAACAACGACCTATGTCTTCGCGCCGACGCCAAGCACCCTATTTAACCAACGCATCACACCAGCCAACGCGGCTCTACTGCGCACAGCCATGGAGAAAGGCAAGCTGGAAATCGCCATGCCACAGACGCCGCAATTGCCCTGGTTGCAACAGAGTGCTATCCCGAGCAATGCACAGGTGTTTCATGACCCCAACCAGTCGCTGCTGGACGCCAATGCCAGCGAGTCCACGACAGACACTGGCGAGTTAAAGCGCAACTGGAAACTAGGCATCTACACCATCAATACGCCACGCACCCAAGCAGCAACCGGCTGGATTGGCGGCGAGTCGATCAGCCTTGGCAACATCCAGGTTCAAGTGAAGACCGCTAATGCCAGTGTGGTGGTGCAAAGCCTGGACGACGCGCCTATCGGCCGATCGCAGGATTTACTGATTTCGCTGGGTACCCGTGCCATCCCCAAAGACGACAACAAAACACCTTTTTATGTCGAGCCCCTCGAAGGCACCCTGACAATCCAGGCGCCGCAAGGCTTGACACTGTTCACCCACGACATCCCTGGACAAATGAAGAAGCTGCCCGCCACCTACCTTGATGGACGCTATACGATCAAGTTCGACGGCTTGCAGGCGTCGAACTGGTTGTTTTTGAAAAAAGCCGTCACGCCAGCTACAACCTCAGGCAACGCACAGCCAGGCCCTGTCAATACAGCATCATCCAGCGCGCTGGCGAATCAATAGCTAACCTGTCTTTTAACGTAATGATCAGGTGGATCGAACTGGCGTACCAATCTGTGCTTGCACAGCAACAGTTTCCAGGAGATCAGGATGAAATTTTTGGTTGTTGGTGGCGCAGGCTATATCGGCTCGCATATGGTTAAGCAACTACTGCGTGCAGGTCACGAACTGGTGGTGGCAGACAACTTTTCAACAGGCCATCGCGGCGCGTTGATGGGCGGGAGATTGGTCGAACTGGACATCGCCGACGCACAAGCCCTGGACGTCTTGTTTGCGGGACAGCACTTTGATGCCGTGTTCCACTTCGCCTCATTTACACAGGTGGGCGAATCCGTCACTGAACCTGCCAAGTATTACCAAAACAACCTGGCTGGAACCCTTACGCTGCTACAAGCCTTGGTTCGTGCCGGGGTTAAAAACTTCATTTTTTCCTCGAGCGCAGCCGTCTATGGCGATCCGGTGTATGTACCTATCGACGAAGAGCATCCCAAGGCCGCGATCAACCCTTATGGTCGCAGCAAGTGGATGGTGGAGCAGATGCTTGAAGATTTCGACCGTGCATACGGGCTCAAATCGGTCTGCCTGCGCTACTTCAACGCCGCCGGAGCAGACCCTGAAGGACAGTTAGGTGAACGCCGTGAACCGGAAACCCACCTGCTGCCACTGATACTGCAAGCTGCCTCCGGTCGGCGCACAACCATCACCGTCTATGGCCGTGACTACGACACACCTGACGGCACTTGCATTCGCGACTACATCCACGTTGTCGACCTCGTTGCAGCTCATGCGCTTGCCGTGAATTATTTACTGGCAGGTGGTGCAAGCACGGCTTTCAACCTCGGAAACGGTCAAGGTTTCTCAGTACAACAAGTAATAGACACTGCACGCGCCGTGACCGGCCAGGATATCTCCGTGAGCGAAGCGCCACGCCGCGTCGGCGATCCGCCACGCCTTGTGGCCGATCCCCGCATGGCCAACACATTACTTGGCTGGCAACCGCAATTTGCCTCACTTGAACAGATAGTGGCGCACGCCTGGAGCTGGGAGCAGAAGTACCCTTGGCACTGAAAGTCGGCGCTGGCGCATAACGCCGAACACCTAAGGGTGACGCTCTAGTAGTAAGAGCGGCTTGGGCGCTCGGCTTTGTTTAGTACCGTGCCAATCAGATTGGCTGTCCCAAGATGATAGAGGCTTTCCTCGATCTCTTTCTTGCTGTTCATGCCGTTGGCGACCACCAGCAGGACGCAGTCGAATTTAGGCAAGACGGTAATAACATCGTCCGAACTCAACAACGGCGGCAAATCGAAAATCACGATACGCGAGTCGTAGCGCTCGCGCAGATCAGCAATCAAATGGCTCACTGTAGGCGATGACAGCACCTCGGTGGAGAGAGGGATCGGCTCTCGCGTCGGCAGGACTACAAAGCGCGGCAAGGTCGGGTTGACCAGAACCTCTTGCAGTTCCGCTTCATTGGCCAGCAATTCATTGAGCGATTTCTCCATCGGCAGACCCAGGCAGGCACCCACCATCGGACGACGCAAGTCGAAATCCACCAGTAGCGCCGTCTTGGTGGTGTGATGGGCGATGCTCATTGCCAGGTTGATAGCCAATACAGTCTTGCCTGCCTCCGGAGTTGGCGAGGTGATAGCAAGCGTGCGCCAGCCATTTTCTTCCATGACTTTCAGGACTTGCGTACGCAGCAGATCGAAAGCCCCCCCCATATTCGAATTCTTGTTGTACGCCACAATGCGATTGCGCTCGAGATGATCTGGCCGCAGCGGTACAACTTTGGTTTGCACATAACTCAGCGCATTCAGACTTGCAGACTGCCCGGTCACTGTCATGGCTTTTGGTATTGTCACGAGACTTGACGAAGGCTGTTGCTCGGAATTCTCGGTATCGGGCTTGATTATTTCCATGGCTATATTCCTTATGCAAACCGGCCCAGAGCTTTAAACATCAGAAGGTCCAGAGGCATGTAGAAGAAATGCAGGAGCACCAAAAAGAGCACGATCATCACCACTCCACTGAGGATCAATCGCGTTCGCCACTGCTTACGGCGTGCCAATTCAGCTCT
The DNA here is from genome assembly GCF_018986375.1 of Pseudomonas sp. CVAP#3. NCBI lineage: Bacteria > Pseudomonadati > Pseudomonadota > Gammaproteobacteria > Pseudomonadales > Pseudomonadaceae > Pseudomonas > Pseudomonas sp. CVAP#3. The sequence goes on along the minus strand of NZ_JAHMSC010000015.1, from coordinate 24,046 downwards.
GGTGTATATGTAGGGAATCGCAACCAATATGCGTCTACCCAGCACACTGGCCAAGGCTTCAGCTCCGCGCACGCGCTGGTTCAGCATCTCAAGGAGCATCACCAATGCGCCTGCGCCCACCGGAGCGAGAACAAAGCCCATGGCGACCACTTTTTTACGGTTCGGCCGTATCGGCTTTTCAGGCATCAATGGCGATTCCAGAAGAACAAAACGCTCGGCTTTGTTTTCCTGCTCCAGGCTTTCGGAAATTTTCGCACTCATTTCCTTGGTGCGTATTTCCTCGTATTTCTTTTTAGCGTTTTCATAGTCACGCATCAGTGTGACCAAGCCGCGCTCGACTTGCGGCGTCTCAAGAATTTGCGCCTCGTAGTCGGCTATTTTTTTGAGTATTTCCTGCTTTTGATCGGCCAGCGACTTGATACGTGTTTCTGCGGCAGCGATCCGGGCCTGAGCCTTGGCAAGGTCCAGATTGACTGAAGCCGCTGCACCACCAGCACCTTTGGTAGCCTCAAGTGCAGCAATTTTGCGTTTGACGGCACGCACATCGGGGTGGGCTTCGGTATACAGCGACAGTAACCGGGTGTACTCCGCCTTCAGGCTTCCCAGATCTTGCTGTTTATCAACCCCCGCGCCGGGCAATCCATGCTTGGTCGCTGCTGCGGAAAGCTCCAACTCATTGAAGCGCAACTCCTCACGGGCAGTTTTGTAGTCACGGTCGACCTCTTTGAGCTCGGTTTCGGCGCGTGACAACATATTCATGCGCAACTCCTGATGCTCGGGAAGCGCATTGCTGTGCGCTTGTTTGAAGTCTGCCAAGCGGTTTTCCAGGGCTTCCAGTTCGACCCTGAGCTTGTCCGCCTCCTGCGTCAGAAACACTGTTGTTTCACTGGCGCGCTCGGTGCGCTGCTTGATGTTTTCATCCAGAAACAGCGTCACCAGCTCGTTGGCCACTTTGTTGGCAATCTCTGGCTGCCGGTGCTCAAAGGAAAGACGGAAAGCAATCGTCACTTCTCCGCGCCCCTTAACGACAGCACTGACCAAGGAGACTGTAATCGCATTGCGCATTTCATCGATTTTCTCGGAAATGCTCAACTGCCTGCTTTGCGAAGCAAAAAGATTGTACTTGTCGATGATCGCTTCCAGATGCTCACGGGTCATCACGCGCTGGCGAATGACTTCGATGCGCTCATCGGCAAAGGTATTGTTGTTCGCCGCCACCAGGTCTGGCGAAATCTGCTGAGACTCGACCAGAATAGTGCCAGATGACTCGTAGATGGGCGGGATAGAGATCGCGACCACTACGCTCAGGCCGAGTATTACCGCGAAACTCAGGATCAACAGCAAGGCATGGTGCTTGATGACAGCAATGTAGTCATTGACCGACATTTCGTATTCAGAGGTCATATTTATCACCCAGCTGAATTTCAGAAGTTGGGGTGACTATAGGTCAAGGTCAACCCGACGACGTTTGCGGTGGCATCCGGCAAGCCATTTTGCTGGCGTTCGTTGTACGTGAAGAATAGGCGCGCCACCCAAAAAGGCGAGAGTTCCCGGCTAAACCAGACACCGACATTGCGCAGGGTATTAGGCGTTAGCCCTTTGGTTTTTTGCCATGAGGCATCAAAACCGGTACGGCTGGTGTCGTCGAGGGCATAACTCCATGTACCGTTCAGGTTATCAACCTCGACAAAACCGCCGTCGCCGCTGGCGACGGTGCTACGACTGGCGCCGATACTTGTATCAACACGCTCACCGATATAGTGCAACGAAAAACCGCCTTGGCCACGGGGGCGGCTGTTCGAGCCAGAGACTTGATTGACACCTGCGTAAAGCGACCCCTTGAGCCGCTCGGAGATCTCAAAGTTCAAGCCGGCAGTGGGGGTGTAACTGTTTGAGGAAGACAGCGCAGATCCCTGCTGCGGCTCATAACGCTTCACTCCAAAACGCGTGAATAGCTCCACACGCTCGCTCCATGCGTAGTTAAAGCTCAGGCGGTTCGAAAGCTCGTCATAGTTGGTGAGTGTATTAATGTCGTAAGTGACATGTGTGTAGTCGGTTTCGTTAACCAAGGTAGTTCGCTCACTGAGAGCGGTACTCCAGTTGCCGCCGAACGAGGTTAGCTTTTGCGTACCATCGGTGGTGGCAATCACGCCAGTCGCTTGAACCGCAGTGGAAAGCGTTGAACTCTCAATATACTTCGCCGTGAGTCCAAAACCACCCGTCTCGGTCTCGCGCTGCCACCCTAACTGCACGTTGGGGTCTTCGCGGTCCGAAACGATGGACGTATCAGACGAACGCACCAGATTCATACCAAGACCGAACCGCCACTGATCCCGGTCTGAAGTACCGACAAGCGTGTAATCGGGGGCGATGATCGTACGAGTCACACCCTTCTTGTTTTCCGTAACAAGCAGCGGGTTGCTGTCGTACTCGACAGTCGAAGGCACAACGATTGCTGATTGCCAAGTGGCAGCATAGGCCACACCGGCGCACGGCAAGATCAGGATGGCCGTCGCAACTCCCGCCGTTCGCAGCACAGGCAAGATAATCCTTAGTGCATAGCGCAAGGCTAAGGCACGACCAGCGTATCGCCGGCCCGGAGTTGAAAATTGGTGGACATGTCACGCCCGGACATCAAATCGCTGTATTGGACGCGCAGGATCTCTTGTTTAGCCCCATTGAGGCGCACGACCTTGATGCCCTCCTTGTCGGCGAATTTGTCGAGCCCGCCCGCCATGCTCAATACTTGCAGCACAAAAGTTGGACCTGGCATCTGTACGGTGCCGGGCTTCAGCACCTTACCCTGCACATAGACGGAATTGCCTGCGGTGCTCGTGATGACAACGCTCACGTTCGGATCGGGTATGAACTCCTTGAGCCTGGCAGCGATTTTCTTTGCGACTGCAGTGGCATCAAGCCCCGCAACATCGACTTGTCCTGCCAGCGGGAAGGTAATGCTGCCATCAGGAAGTACGTGCACCTCCTGTTTCAGCTTCTCTTCGCCCCAAACGGAAATCGAAATGACGTCACCCGGACTTAGCAGATAAGCCGCGGCTTTTTCGTCGGCACTGGTAATGCTGGGCCAGACCACCAGCGCGCAGAGCACAGGCAATAACAAACGCAACATAAGGATCCCTCCGACCAAGTAGCATGCACAGAGATTCACATAAAAACGTGGCGAAAACACGCCCTCTCCTTTGACGCCAAAGCAACGATCAAACAGCAATCGCCTCGAGCTTCCTGACGGCCAATTTCCGCCGAAACCAAACATCAGACCGAAGAACATCCCGGCAATCATCCCGACGTTGCCCGGTACTCGTTCTTGAGCGTAGACCACGATGGCCGAGAACGCCGAAGCCAGGATGAAGCCGATCACCACGCTCAGCACGCTGGTCCAGAACAGGTCCACATGAGGCAGCAATTGCGTGAACGGCGCCACGCTAAGGATCGAGAACCAGATTTACCACCCTCGCCGCCCAAGGGCGAGTACGCGTGGTCGTGCTGGAACTTGACGGGCGTTGCATCAGCTATCGTCTAGGCTTGCTGGAACAGGGTCGGCTCTAACGACTACAACTTGGCGTTCCTGCCGCAATATGCCGGTCTGGGCAACGGCCGAGTGCTGCTTGATGAGTGGATTCGCTGGGGTCTGGACGAGGGCTGGCAGCACATCAAACCGAGACTGCAACAGTGGCAAGCCAAACGTGCGGCAGCTGTCGCACGTTTGACCCGCTCCCCCGTCGTGACCGGCGTCGATAAAAAAATCGCGCCCACTGCACATCCCATGGAGGACGAACATGCCTCGCCAAGTCATAGTCAACGCTGACGATTTCGGTCTCAGCCTGAATGAAAACGCAGTCATCCTGCGGGCCTTCCAGGCCGGGGTGATCAGCTCCGCTACCGTTATGGCCAACATGCCGGCCTTCGCAGCGGCCTGTGAGCTGGCGCAACAGCCACTGCTCAAGGGCCGCGTCGGCCTGCACTTCAACCTCACGTACGGCCGGCCCCTGAGCCGGACGATTCTCGAGTTACCAAACTTTTGCGACACGGCTGGCGAGTTCGACCTGAACCTGCCCCGCCACCGCCTGTGGCTCAGCCGCCAGCAACACGATGCAGTGCTGAAGGAGCTCGAAGCGCAATGGCAGCACTGCCTGGACAATGGCCTGCAGCCCAGCCATCTCGATTCCCACCAGCATGTTCACACTATCTGGCCGATCGGTGAGATCGTCGCGCGTTTTGCTGCCCGCCAAGGAGTCCCCGTTCGCCTGGCGCGCAATCTGGGGCACAACCTCAGCCTGGCCAAGCGAGTATTCAAGAGCTTGCTCAACCGGCGTTTACACCGCCTCGCCGGTGCCACGGCGGACTACGTCTGTACCCCGGTGGACTTGCGCAACGCCAGGCCACCGGCAGACGGACTACTGGAAATCGTTGCCCATCCGACGATGCTCGGCAGCGACTTTGGCGACGCCTATCTGTATCAGGGTGAGTCCTTGAGCAAGTTGCTCGACAACCGCCTGCCGGGCATTCCACGGGTTTGCTATAACGTGCTGGTACGCACACGACCCGCAGCGGCCACGACGGCATTGGATTAGCACAACGATGACAGCACAATGCCCGGGACTGGCCACGGGCATTGTGCAAAAGGCAGATGGCTCAGGGTTTAAGCGGCCATTCCTGGTCAAGATCCGAAAGGCTTTTGCCGTCGTCCGGATGCTTCCACGTCGGATCGGGTGGATTCTCTTCCGGGGTCGCTTCTTCTGGCTTTTCCTCTTCAGAATCTTCGTACTGTTCACGTTGCTTTTCGGTTGCCATAAGCCCCTCCTCCTGAGGTTTGCGTTCAATTTCAGGATAGAACAAAGCCACCGCTTCGTTATCGACCGACCGTCTGTATTGCACTGTGTACAGCAACCTTGGCGATTTTCGCCTCTTCCAGCAGCCCCTGAATCACCTGCTCTTGTTCGGCGTAATCACCTTCCCCGAAATGGCTGTAGCGCAAGCCAGCCTCTGGCAGGAATCAGCAAGCTCTGAATGTCTTCCTGCGAAGGCAGAACCTGACTCAGCGCTTGTTACCCTCCAGGCTGTTTGGAAGTCGTGAGATAGACTAAGCAGCGGGTATCGGAGGGTAGGAGTGACAGCTGTGGCGCGACTCTGATGGATTCGCTGATAACGGCCGCGGCGCGTGCGCTCGCTGCGGGTGATCCCCTCGGCGCACTGAACCGGGTGGCCTTGCGCGACGATGCGCCGGCACTCGCGTTACGCGGCATCGCCATGGCGCAGCTCGGCGAGCTGGTTCGCGCGAAGGCTCTGTTGCGCAGTGCGGCACGTGCCTTCGGTCCGAAAGAGACCTTGGCCCGTGCGCGGTGCGTGGTCGCCGAGGCCGAGATTGCGCTCGCTTCGCGCGACCTTGGCTGGCCTGCGAAAGCACTCGATGCAGCACGGACGACACTCGAAGAACACGGTGACCGGGTGAACGCCGCACACGCCCGGTATCTCGAGATCCGGCGCTTGCTGCTGATCGGTCACCTCGACGCAGCCGAGCACAGGCTCGCTGAACTCGATCCCACGCCTTTACCACCTGCGTCGAGGGCTGTTCACGAATTGGTCGTGGCGGGGATCGCGATGCGCCACCTCCAGGCGAAGACGGCACGGGCGGCGCTCACTCGGGCCGAGCATGCCGCAGGCCACGCCGCAATTCCTGCGCTGACAGCCGAGGTCGACAGCGCACGCCTCGTCCTCGATACACCCGCGGCGCGCCTGATTACCGGTGGTAAAGAACGGCTCCTGCTGCTTGAGGACGTTGAAACACTACTGGCGTCAAAGGCGCTGGTCGTGGACGCCTGCCGTCATCTCGTGCGTGACGCACGCGCGCAAGTCTCGCTCGCAAGGCGTCCGGTGTTGTTCGCGCTCGCCCGGGCGCTGGGCGAAGCGTGGCCCGCCGACGTGCCGAGGGAAACGCTTATCGCCCGAGCCTTCCGATTGAAGCTTGACGATGAGTCGCATCGCGCGCGATTGCGCGTCGAGATCGGGCGACTTCGCGCGGCGCTGCGGACAGTGGCTGGCGTGACCGCAACAAAGCGCGGTTTTGCGCTGGTGCCGCGCAGCGCACCGGAAGTCGTCGTGCTGGCGCGCCCCGTCGAAGAGAAGCAGGCGGCAGTGCTCGCCTTTCTCGCCGACGGTGAGTCGTGGTCGAGTTCCGCCCTGGCGCTGGCGCTTGGCGCCAGCCAGCGCACCGTACAGCGGGCACTCGACTCGCTGGCGGCGGCCGGCAAGGTCCAGTGGTTTGGTCGCGGGCGAGCGCGTCGCTGGATGACCCCGTCGGTGCCGGGTTTCGCGACGTCATTGTTACTCCCCGCTCCACTTCCAAGTGACTAGGATCACTCCACGACCAAACCACCAGGGTGGAAGACATGAAACACTCAGCAGCCGAAATTATCCGCGAATATGGACCCTTTCCGGGTGTCGACCATGTGCATGGGGTCACCTATGACGGCCAGCAGGTCTGGTTTGCTTGCGGAGACAAACTGAACGCCCTCGATCCGGCGAGCGGGAATACCCTGCGCTCGATCGATGTCGCCGCGCATGCAGGCACGGCCTTCGACGGTCAGCATCTGTTTCAGATCGCCGAGGATCGCATCCAGAAGATCGACCCGAAAACCGGTCGCGTGCTCGCCACGATTCCCGCGCCTGGTGGCAGCGACTCAGGGCTCACATGGGCCGAAGGGACGCTCTGGGTGGGCGAGTATCGAGACCGGAAAATTCATCAGATCGATCCCCTGACCGGGGCGATTCTGCGCACCATCGAGTCCAACCGCTTCGTCACTGGCGTCACCTGGGTCGATGGAGAACTCTGGCACGGCACCTGGGAAGGTGATGAAAGCGAATTGAGGCACGTCGACCCGCGAACGGGTGAGGTTCTGGAGAGCCTCAAAATGCCTTCTGGCGTCGGCGTATCGGGGCTCGAGTCGGATGGCGCCAATCAGTTCTTCTGCGGAGGCGGAAACAGCGGCAAGGTAAGAGTGGTTCGCCGACCTGAATGAGACGCTGCGATCGACAGCAGACGGCGCCACTGCAAATCAGTAACTATGCTTGGTTGTGTTGTCGGGCCCTGATAATACATCGCGGAAGGAGGCGTTTGAGATGCAACTCATCACGTTGAAAATCGATAAGCCGGAAGCGACGAACTTCATTTTTGGGCAGACGCACTTCATCAAGTCCGTCGAGGACATTCATGAAGCATTAGTCAGTTGCGTGCCGGGTATCACGTTTGGCCTGGCCTTTTGTGAAGCCTCCGGCAAATGCCTGGTGCGCTGGTCCGGCACCGACAGCGCCATGATCGAACTGGCGCAAAAAAACGCGAAAGCCATCGCCGCAGGCCATAGCTTCATCATTTTCCTCGGCGACGGTTTCTATCCGCTCAACGTGTTGAGCACCCTCAAAATGGTTCCTGAGGTGTGCCATATCTTTTGTGCGACAGCCAACCCAACGGAAGTCATTCTCGCTGAAACCGAACAAGGCCGAGCGATCCTCGGTGTAGTGGATGGTTTTTGCGCCAAGGACATTGAAGGCGACGAAGATATCCTGTGGCGCAAAAACCTGTTGCGACAGATCGGCTACAAGCTCTGAGCTGAAGCGCCGACAATGAGTGGCGCCGTGACCGCACTGCAAGCGAAACACTTCCATGCAGGGTGCAGCCACAGTCACTCAGCGCCTCAACGAATCAGCATCGCTGCGGCAGCCGCCACCATGATCGCCGCCGCACCGCGGAACAGCCGCTGTTGCGCTCGCAGGCTCGACAGCAGGTGCCGGATACGCACCGCGCCAACAATGAACAGCGCGCCAACACCCAGCAGAACCAGAATGGTCAGTGGCACCAGCATCAGCCCCCAGGTCTGCAACGTGACCGTCTCAAGATTGATCACCAGCGGCAGCAACGCCAGATAGAAGGCGATGGTTTTCGGGTTGCCCAGGGTAATGGTCAGACCGGATATCGCCGCCGACAGCAGCTCCTTCTTCTTCACCGGCTTGCCGACTTCAATCGCCTGATGGTTGGCGAACCAGAACTGCCAGGCCAGGTAGCACAGGTACAGCGCCGCCGCCCAGCGTACCAGCTGGAATAACGCATTGAAGTGCTCGGCGATCATCGCCAGGCCGAAGACGGCAAATGACAGGTAGGTCAGATCGCCGAGGATCAACCCAAACAGCAGACAAAAACCCGATAACGCGCCACCGCTGACGCTCCGCGCCACCAGCGCCGCCATGCCAGGGCCGGGAATGGCGGCCGCGATACCCAGCGCTGCCGAATAGGTAAGTACTTGCGTCAAATCGAGCATGTCGTGCTCCTCAGGTAATTTATTATTGTCTTGCTCGACGCTTTCCGCTTCCGGCAAGCAAGGTTATCTATGGCACTGCCGGATAAAACAGACTATCTACCCAAGTAAAAAATTCGAATACGCCTTGACATAACGGAGTATGTTTTTAATACGCCACACGCTGAATATCATTCAACTCCCCGCTGCAGATACCATCCTTCTCAAACACTGCATGTTATTGATGAACTGTATGTGCCAACTCCAGAATCTCAGGCTGAACAAAACGTACACTACAACCGCCTTGTCATTTGAACAGCGAAAGATTACCGGTCAACTTGCTGATTTTTTTCTTCGGCCCGATCAAGCCGATGGCAACCAACTCTATGGCTGAACTGTCGGCCTCGCAGATACGCGACTCATACTCTTGATACGTCTTGCAGGATTGTGCCAAGGCGCTGAATGGCATGATGTGAATTTCCTCATCCGCCAGCGCTTTCTCTTGAAGTTCCTGCAAATACTCATTGGTGGACAGCAGAATCGGCAACGGTGCGTAGATGACGCCGGGGTAATTAACATTGTCACGGCTTTGCATGTCAGGTCCGACCAGACCTTCTACCGAGCGCCCGAGGCTGACGCCGATAACGCTGACGGCATTGGCCGCATGTCCCAGCCCCAGTGCTTTGTCGACGACAATCACGCATTTGTGAACGGCAGCATCAAAATTCATTGAATCCTCCACGACGGTCAATAAACCTTCAGTTCTTCAAGTTTTGTCACACCGAAGTCAGCCCAACCATCGAGCAACCCGACAAACTTCGTAGTGTCACTGCCACTATCAATAGCCACTACCTGCCAAGATGAAGAATCATTTATCACCCTGCAATCGCGCCCTCCGAAAAAGGAAGCGATCAACTGTGGTTTATGTATTCAACGACGCGTCTGGCATCGGTTTGTGCATAGCGGCTAAAGCGTGGCAACTTCAACGTTAGAAGTTGAAAAAATCTTATCCCCTTTAGCCGGGGAAAAAATTTCTATTTTAATTGCCCGGCCGATGCGTTCTGGTAGGATCTACCTCTTTATCACAGGGACGCGGAATTTATGACCGATCAGACGCTAAATCTGACAGATGTCAAAATCCTTACAGCCTTGCAACAGGACGGCAGGATCACCAACCAGACCTTGGCCGATCATATCGGCATGTCTGCCTCGCCCTGCTGGCGCAGGGTCCGGCAGCTGGAAGAACACCGCTATATTCAAGGCTACAGGGCGGTGCTCGACCGACGCAGGATCGGGCTGGGAGTGATGGTGTTCATCCGGGTCAGCATCGACCATCACAGCGCAGCCGAGGCCCGGAAGTTCGAGCAGGAAGTGATGCAGCTGGAGGATGTGGTGGCGTGCTACAGCATCGGTGGCGACGCTGATTTCCTGTTGCAGGTAGTGGCACGCGATCTCGACTCGTATGCCGACTTCGCGATGTCGGTCATCCGACAGTTGCCCGGCATCAAGGAGATGCAGAGCATGTTCGTGCTCAAGGAGATCAAGCCGTTCGTGTCGTTCCCGGTCAAGCGCTCCCTAGAAGCCTGAGGAGACCTTTCAAGCCGCCAGTTAGCCAGAAACTCGCACACCAGCACTCACCCTGTCGCCAGGGTAAAGGGTAGCCCTGTGTTACGCGCACGAACCTAAAAACCAACAGAGCCCAGCACCAGGCTGGGCTTTGTCACGTCAGGAAAGACGTCATGCTTGCCCTGTAATTTCGAGGCGTACAGCAACTCCCAGAAACGACAAAGTCCTACACTAGACTAGACTCTGCCTACACACCACGGATGGATCTCCCAATGAAACCAGTCTACCTGGCACTCACTGCGTGTTTGATCTTTCAGCCCGCGTTCGCAAGATCTGGTACTGATCCTCAAGTCGTAAACCCTGACGAGTCGCAACTGGTCGAGCATGGTTCGTACATCAATAGCGACGGAAAAACCGTACACAGCCCCGCCCATACAAAATCAAATCGCGCACCCGAGGGTGCAACCGCCAAGTGTCGCGACAACACCTACAGTTTTAGCCAACACCGCCGTGGCACCTGCTCCCGCCATGGTGGTGTGATGGCTTGGCTATAAGTGGGGATATCGGTGGTCGGCTATGCGGATTGAACATCAACCCTACAGTAATTGCTGCCCTGCCTCAGTCAACGAAACCGATCGTGTTGTACGGTTGAACAAGCGCATCTCCAACCGCGCCTCCAGATTACGCATGGAGTGACTAAGCGCGGCAGGACGCAAGGGGAACGCCAGGGAGCACTACTCATGGGTCCTGAGGGCACATTCATTACAGGCAACGACTTTCTGATGGATGGCGGAGTCGCGGCTGCTTACTGGTACGGCGATTTGGCCCCCAGGTAAAACCGGGAAGCCACCTCGCAGTCCCCCATCCGTTTGCACCGCATCCTGACCGCGCTGAAAGCCTGTCGATCAGCTTCGAGTCGCACCAACTGGCCTGAAGAGTGTGCGACGTCAAACCGATACCAGCGGTGTCCTGTAGAAAAACGAACTTCTCATGCCGCAGCATCGCATGGCCAGGTTGCTCAGGCCGGACGCCATTTTGTACCCGAAAATGATGCATCGACGTTCTTGCGCAATGCCTCAACCAATAGCGTAAACGCAGGAGACTGCTGACGTCGGCTGGGGAAATAAAGATGGTATCCCGCAAAAAATGGGCACCACTCATCAAGCACCTGAACAAGCTGACCGGATCGCAGTTGTTCCTGCGCAACGTCCTCAAATATAAATGCCAGGCCGAAACCTTCTACCGCCGCTTGTTGCGCCAGGCGCATGTTGTTGAACGTCAGCGGGCCATCAACCCGTACATTCAAGTCACGTCCTTCCTTATGGAACTCCCAAACGTAGAGAGCTCCCGATGAAGGCAAACGCACGTTGATGCACGCATGACGGGTCAGGTCATGGGGCATCTTGATCGCTGGACTGCGCGCCAGGTACGACGGCGATCCCACGACAATCATTCGCAGGTCAGGACCGATCCGTACGGCAATCATGTCCCGATCAATCTGTTCACCCAGTCGCACTCCAGCATCGAAGCGATCAGTGACGATGTCTGTTAATGCCGCATCGGTAGATATCTCTACCTTGATGTCCGGATACTCGAGTAACAGACGTGAAACCGTGGGCCAGAGGATGCCTTCAGCCGCGTGCTTGCTCGCGGTGATGCGAACGCTGCCGGCCGGTTTCTGGCGCATTTCACTCAGCTCGCTCAGTTTGGCTTCAATGTTGCCAAATGCGGGCCGTACGGTTTCCAGTAACCGCTCTCCCGCCTCCGTCGTGGCCATACTCCGGGTGGTGCGAGCGAGCAATCTGACGCCCAGGCGTGCTTCGAGCCGGCGGATGGTCTGACTGACCGAAGACTGTGACGTAGCGAGTCGCGCGGCTGCGCGAGTGAAGTTCAGCTCCTGCGCCACGACCAGAAAAACCGCCAGATCGCCGAGTTCAGATCGATCCATTTATTATCTCAAAGTATAAGTTCATACAGATCCTAGCATCTAATCATGTGGATGCTCTCGTTCTATATTGGGCAGCCGTACTTCCCGCAACGGGTGAGTCCGGCACCATTGAGGGCGTGCTGTCGGGCATAGCGATCCAGCATCACACGCAGATCACACGCACGTTTTATTAAATGCTCACAGGATAAATACATGTTGAGTTCCATGGAGCACGCTGACGAAAGCTCAGAGATTATTGAAATCCTGAACGCCTATCACACGGCCATGGTAGAGGCTCGTTCGTCTGATCTTGATCTCTTGCTCGAATCGGGTTTCTCACTGGTGCATATCACCGGCTACGTTCAGCCCAAGCACGAATGGCTTGATCTTGTTTGGTCGGGAGACTTCAACTATCACCGAATAGAACTGGAACAGAATTCGCTTGAAGTCAGCGTCAAGGGAAAATGCTCCACAGTGCAAGGTCGCGGCATTTTCAACGCCAGCATTAATGGCATGACTGCACCCTGGAGATTGAGGTTCGTTTTAGAACTCGAGAAGCATGAAGGTGTATGGATGATCGCGAGTGCCCGCTACACCACTTTCTAAAGAACCGCATTTGAACAGTGGCTGCGATGAGCGCGCCTCGCATGCCGCGCAACTATCCAAGGTGATGCCGCTGGATAGACGCCGTTCATTAAATGGCTAGAGCCGAAGGAAATCATTATGAAGAATGAGATTGTTGTCGTAATCGGTGCCGGTGGAATTGGCCTCGCCATTGCTCGCAGGCAGAGTTTTGGCAAAACTTTATTGCTCGCCGATTTCAATGAACAGGCTTTGCAGGCCGCGGCCGACACTCTACGGGGTGCAAGTTACACCGTAGAGACGCGTCTCGTGGATGTATCGTCCAGAGCGTCAGTCAAGGGACTGGCTGACGCAGCGGCAGCTTTGGGCAGCGTTGTCCAGATGGTCAATACGGCGGGTGTATCGCCAAACATGGCGCCTGCAGACCGTGTTTTGGCAGTCGATCTGTATGGCTCTGCCGTCGTCTTCGAAGAGTTCGAGCGCGTCATTGCGCCGGGCGGCGCTGGCCTCATTATCTCGAGCATGGCGGCCCATATGATGCCAGCCCTCACTCCCGAACAAGATCATGCGCTGGCTTTCACTCCCGCGGACGAACTGCTCGAGCTCCCGTTCCTTTCTGCGGATGCGGTTCCTAACTCCATGGTGGCTTACATGATGGCCAAACGTGCCAACAACCTTCGCGTACAGGCGGCAGCGGTGAGTTGGGGCGAGCGTGGAGCACGGGTCAATTCAATGAGCCCTGGGATCATTGCAACGCCACTGGCGCAACACGAACTCAACTCCCCCATTGGTGACGGCTATAGAGCAATGATTGCGGCCTCCCCAGCCAAGCGTATGGCGCCGCCTGAGGAAATCGCGATTGCCGCTGCCTATCTTCTTGGGCCTGATGCAGGCTTTGTGACGGGAAGTGATCTGCTGATCGATGGCGGAGTCATAGCCGCGATGCGTGCAGGCAAGCTGCCCACTCCGGGCTGAAAATCATGGCCTACGATTGCATGCAAAATCGATCAACCGGATGAGTCAACTCAAGCTTGACGAGGGATATGCTCATGAGAAATCTTTCAAAAGTGATTGTCGTTATTGGCGCCGGTTCGATCGGCCAAGCCATTGCCCGCAGAGTCAGCGCCGGTAAGCACGTCGTGCTGGCAGATCTGCGGCAGGAAAACGCCGATGCCGCGGCAAAGGTCTTGCTTGACGCAGGATTCGAGGTCTCCACGGCCATCGTGGATGTCTCTTCTCGCGAGTCGGTTCAGGCGCTGGTGCAAACCGCAACGGCCATTGGAGAGATCACCGGGGTCATCCACGCTGCCGGTGTTTCACCGTCTCAAGCGCCAGCAGCAACCATTTTGCGGGTTGATTTGTATGGAACCGCAGTCGTTCTTGAAGAGTTCGGCAATGTCATCGCCGAAGGCGGCTCCGCGATCGTCATCGCTTCACAATCCGGCCACCGCTTGCCCGCATTGAGTGCCGAACAAAACAAGGCGTTGGCGACAACTCCAGCGGACGATCTGCTCGCGCTCCCGATGCTCCAAGCCGATCAAGTCACCGACCCTTTAAACGCTTACCAGATCTCCAAGCGCGGGAACTCGTTGCGAGTCATGGCAGAAGCTGTGCGCTGGGGCAAACGCGGCGCGCGAGTCAATACGATCAGCCCTGGCATCATCTTTACACCACTGGCGCGGGACGAACTAAGCGGCCCTCGTGGCGAAGGCTACCGGCGCATGATTGACCTGAGCGCAGCAGGACGCGGAGGAACGCCAGATGAAGTGGGCGCCTTGGGAGCACTGCTCATGGGGCCTGAGGGCACATTCATTACAGGCAGCGACTTTCTGATGGATGGCGGCGTCACGGCTGCTTATTGGTACGGCGATTTGGCTCCCAAGTAAAACCGGGAAGCCACCTCGTAGTCCCCCATCCGTTTGCGCCGCATCGCCGGCCGTGATCCGCACCCGCTTATTTCGCCGAGGGTAGAGACAGGTGCGCAATGGCAGCTTGAGCCATTTCAATCTCGGCGATGGCGTCTTCGGCATGGTCGGGCTTGACCCAATTAAACTCGGGGTCGCTAATTATTGCGCGAATTGACTTCCTGCACAGCTCGTCGGCTGCCACGCCTTGTCGCCCAGCGACGGCCATTACCGTTTTAAGCGCTATCTCAAGCGCAACCACTCGATCTTCGCTCATGACACGCAACCCTCTCTGTAGAGCATTAAGCGTAGATCAATCCCAAGGTCAATGAATCATGCCCCCTGGGGCCGAAAACGAGAAAAGCCCTGCACGCGTAAACCTGCAGGGCTTTTCGGTCGTGCTGACCTCGCATTAAGCGGGAAAGGACTTCACTGTGAGTCAGCAGCGGATTTGGCACCGACCAGGACCTTGGACGATGAACTCGGCAGAGGACGGGAAACAGGCGTGTAGGGCTCTGTGAGCATGACAATGCGCGATGGCACTTCAGTTCGACAAAGGGCTGTGAAGGCCGCATGTCCTCTCGCCTGAAAGTACGCTCAAGCGTTCAACCCTCACCGGATCAACAAGCATATACAATGCGCAAGAGCACATTTCAAACTGGTGCCCAAAACACAAAAAGGAAGATGTGTGTTATTCCGAATCTGAACGCCACACGTTCAGTGATAGTGCTGATGCCTGGCACCCTCTCTCATTCATGCACATCTCTGACACGTTCTCGTCCCCCAGCATGAGTAAGACAATGCTTCGCTCCAACACCCGATGGTTATGGCTTTACTTCCCGATGAGCTGGATTGCCGTAGGGGTTGTGCTTCTGCACATCGTTTTCTACGACTGGACCCTTCTGACACCCAAGGATGTCGGCGGCACCCTGTTCGGCGGTGCCATGTCCACCCAATTGTTTCTCAGCGGCTGGGCCGTTGCCACCCTCGGCCTGATAGTGACCATCCTGCTACGGCTGCCGGGGTCGATCCTCGCCTGGGTCACCGCCGGGCTTGTGCCGCTGTGCATCGGTGGCTGGTGGCAATTGAACTACCCGGACGATGCCAACGGCAATCTGCTTTACAGCCCCGTACAGGCCGATATCACGATTGCCATGCTGATCGGCGCAGCGATCCTGGCCAGCGGTTTGTATGCCCGTTCCAGGGCAAAAACGGCGTCCAGAAACGCGTCACTCTCCGGGCTGAAAATATTCGGGAAAACCGTGGCTGCAGCAGCGTTGAGCGCATTTTTTATAGCCGTGCCACTGGCCTTCCTCACGCAGCAGGCATTGCCCTATTGCGCCTTCAGCAAGGAAGGTCAGCAGTTGTCGGTCTGTTTGAGCAAGGAGGATGTACATACGATTGTGGAATAAGCACGCTGATACCTACTGGCTAGACGTTTACGTGACCAGAGTAAAACATGCCCCCGAGCTCCATGTTCAACGCCCGGCGTCAATCAGTAGATCGGATGGCATGTACCTGATGGCTTTCGCTATGCGCAAACAATATGGCGAACGTGACACAGCTCGATTAGTCGCTTCATGGCGAAGAAACTTACGTCTGCGGCGATACGGGAGACACCGAAGTGGGTAAGCGCCCGTAGCGTGGACCAATCCCCCTGAAACAGTACGACTAGAGGAAAGATCCATGAGTTAAGGACAGGAAAGATCTGTTTTTCGACCAACTCATGATTTTTTGAACCTCAAGTAGCGAGGGCATGAAAAATCGGTAGGTACTTCAGTCCTTCCTTAGTGCGCACTAAACAACGCAAATACACCCACCACGGCCCACAGCACTGACACATACTGCATGGGCACATAAAACAACGTGTGTTTCTTGCGAAAGATCACTTCGCCACCCGTGTTTTTATCTATGTAGGTTTTGCCCGGCTGGTTATTCAGCTTGTGGCCAATATAGGCGTTGGCGGCCGCACCAACCAATAGACCGACACCCAGCCCGAGCCCATTGAAGAGCCCAGCGAAAGGCACAATGCAGAGCAGTGGGATAAGAATCGAAAGAACGCCCCAGCCTTGCCAAATAATAAAAAACATAACACGTCCCTGGTTAATTTTTGAGGCGCGCAATCTAACAAAAAAGTGGCGCCGCGGCAATAACTTGAAATCAATTACCAGCAACATGATGAATCATGCGAACAAAGGCCCTGATTAACGAATAAAACCTGTCATTCGACAATCGCCCCCCATCAACCGGGCCTCGTTTATTTCACTGTCAACGTCTATCCCGACGGATGTATTTTTACCGAACGCCTTGTCCAGGCATAAGCCTGATGGCTCAGTAGTTGACGCAGAGTGAATTGGCCCTCGGGTACACAGTGTCGTCAAGTCTGATCACGCCGTCACGAACCAATGAAAGAGCCGCAGCAGCCAGGGAGGGTCTGAAGTAGTCATGTATTTCTGACTGACTCCAGCCTCTGCCGACCTTGAACGCGGCGAATCAATCAAAGACGATCAGGTCACTCGCTCATTTTTGTGCTTTTAGCCACTGCGAGCACCTCGCGGCAACCATTCCCCACATTACAGGCGCACCTCTCTCGCACTCGTCAATAAATGTCTACGCGCCATCCACAAGTTCGACAGCACAAACGGTGTCACCCGTTGCGCCGTGTTCTTCGTCAGACCACGGTCGCGCGTCTTCACGTAGCCCGACCGACCATGGAGCGGTTACGCTGTTACTGCGATGACCCCATTTACGTCACCTGCGCAGCTCTATGGCTGCTCGTACATGCAATGCGCGGCCGAACACCTGATTGGCTTAACCGCGAATGCGGCGCTCAGTGAACTCATAATCTTCCTGGCAGTCGCCGGAAGGGTCTGACGCCACATTCACGTAATGCACCGTGTCGGCATCGATCAACTTGTAGGTGTAGACATCTGGCAAACGCACTCCATCAGTTCTCAATTCGTTCTTGCCATTGGCGGCCGACCAGCGGCCATGTTCGGTTTGAATCGGCTGGGTCTGCTGGGCATCCCGGAAAAAGGTGACAGTGAAGCTGCCGTCGGGCTTGAAGTCATTGTTCCAGGAGAGGAACTGGCATTTGCCGTTTTCTGCCCGCAGGCCTTTCCATGAACCAATCAAGGATGGATCGTTGGCCGGCTTGTTAGCGGCGCAGCCACCTAACATTGCAGCCAGGACGATAAGGCTCAGGGAGAAATTCCGTTTCACGTAGTGCTTCCTTCTTCAAATGGATTCTGTGTGTTGCGATGGCTCAGCGTTGACTCAAATCGGCCTCAAAGGCCCGGTACGCTCGCGACGGGAATACGCGTTTCTGACTGAGTGACATCGTAGACATGCTGTTCACAGCGGTCATCCACAAACTGAAACTCCACCAGATAAACCTTGCTTCGTTCCGGTGTGAAAGTGCTTCTGACCGGGCCACATCGGTAGCGACTGCCAATGCTCTCGCCACTGGCGTAACCTGATACCACGAACGGTTGATCGGCGTCGGCTTGTACTTCCAACTGCGGGAAGTGCTTCAACGTTGCGCTATGGACCGTTTCGTTGAGCGTGGCAATCCAGCCAAACACCTTGCCCCGGCCGGTATCCGCAACAGTTCCCTGCACATCCATTCGCTGGTCAGGATCCGTTGCGCGCCTGATCGAAAACTCAACTGGGAAGGTGGCACCCGACGCTTTCATGATGACCTTGGCGTGTTGCGTATCGACGGTCACTTTGTCTTGGTGCAGTTGGATGCCGTTATTGAGCAAACTGGGGGAAGAGTCTCTGACGTTGGATTTACACCCTGGTAACGTCAGAATCAGGCTCAACATCAGCAGTGAAGTTTTTTTCATGAACACTCCATGTACATCATTAAAAATTACTTGCCGCCCGACTGGGGTGTCTCAGGAGCAGACAACGTTGCCTGTTCCTTTTGCACTTCATCAGCAGCTGTGAGAAGAAGGGACCGCATTTAATATTCTACGATGCCGACAGACATGACGTCTATTTCACGTTGATCACCACTGTCGATGCGAGCATATCCCCCAATCTTTTCCGGGATCCAAAAAATATGAACATCCAGTCTATAAAGGACAGAGAAAACTTCAGGAAATTACGATTAAATGATTGAAGGTAACTGCACCCTAAAAGACTAAACTCATCAACAGCTGAAATCTTCATCATTTTTTTGCCAATGCTTTGACCATCCCAGATAGCGTCAGAAAACAAAAAATATCCGCCGCCGAATACCATGCCCGAGAGAGAGGCAATACTGTACAGGCCTACAAAGCTCAAAACCATGATGTTGACAGACATCAGAAAGAGGACGATGACTGCGTCAATGATCTGAGCAGCTAATCGACGGATTAGACTGGCCAAATCGGGAGAGTGTTGCTGTGCGCGCCCATCCATTCTGAACTCCATGTTATCTCTTGACTGCCAGATCATTGTAATAAATAACTAAAAAGTAGGCAGATTTATTTTTGATGCGCCTGACAGGACTATCACCTTACTTACGCATAAAAATAAATCCGTTCCCTTTTAGCCACCCCTTCGTTTAGTCGCGAATGTGGCGGCTCCCTCAACAGATCGGGAGTACCCACTTTATGTTCAAGATCACCCCCAATCCACCTGCAACACCCAACGTTGAAACCATCGATCCACGTATCGCCGACCGGGCTTTGTCTCACTACAACCTCGGTCCGGACGCTGGTTCGAAACCCGCCCCAAACACAGTGCTACGTGATCATCTACCGGACCCCAGGCATCAGGAAGACGCCCTGGTCAACGTCTACTCGATCCTGCAATCCGCCGCGGCCACGGCCTATGAGCATGCCGACAACCAAACCGGCTCGAACCGCAAGGTGGCGATGGGTGTGGTGCACCTGATTGAGCTGGCACAGCTGAAAATGGACTCGGTGCTGGATGGGCAGACCGTCAACACTGGCGCCTGACAGGACTTAGTCATTGAACGGGAACCTCTGTGCTTCCCGCTCCGTCGAAGATCATGTCCGCTGACAACGCATGATCTTCGACGACACATCGCTTAAGTAAGTGTCATTCAAATCCATCCCTTCAGTTTTTCTCCGACGAGTGCAAAATAAAAATATGAACAAGCAATTTTCTGAAATACCTCATCGTCAAATCAGGGCGGTCTACGATGCGACAACCATTCGCGTCTATCAAGCCTATTCCGATGCCATCACGGACGCAGCACTGGCACAGGGAAAATTCGCATCCCCGCCGTTCAAGATGGACCGAATGACGTGGATTAAACCTTCCTTTTTGTGGATGATGTATCGCGCTGGATGGGGTTTTAAAGATGCGGGACAGAAGCGCATCCTGGCAATCGACATTACGAGGGAAGGCTTTGAATGGGCGTTGGCGCATGGCTGCTTGAGTCATGCCGATGACTCTATCGACAAGGCAGAATGGGAAGCCAAAAAGAAGGCATCACCTGTACGCGTTCAGTGGGATCCGGAAAGAGATCTGCTCTTACGCCCGCTGGAATATAGAGCCATTCAAATCGGCCTCAGCAAAGAAGCCGTGCAACTATATGTAAACCAATGGATACAACGCATTACCGATGTAACGCCCTTGGCTCACTCAATCCACAAACTAATCCAAGACGGCGAATTGGTTACCGCCTACAGTCAACTCCCGCAGGAAAGAGAATATAGCTCAGAGTATCACCAGTGACTCTGTTGAGGGACAGGTTTAAACTTGCCACCACGAACAACCTCTTCGTAAGCCAATTTAGCCGCCTGAAGCTTCTCCTCATAAACACCAGCGTTATCACCATTCAACTTAACCAAAACAGATTTTAGATTTTCATGAATCAATAGCTCTTCAGGCGCCAAATTTACCGCATCTTCATAACACTTCAGAGCCCCTTCGAAATCACCAACTTTCACAAGCAGGGCTCCAAGCTCTACATAAGGATCAACAAACGAAGGCTCCGCTTCAATTGCGGCCTGATAATATTTGAAAGCTCTCACAAACTCCCCTTCTCTTTCACCTCTAACACCCGCGAGGTAAAAATATCGAGGAATAACATAGTCAGGAGAAAGCGAATTCGCCGCCTCATAAAATCTTACCGCCTCAGCAATATCTCTTCGATAAAAACTAATATTACCTAAACACTCAAGCTGAATGATTTCGGGAACCTCGCCGGATTTTTTTTCAAAAAATTCTACTCCGCTTTCGATTTGACCCTTAGAGAGATAACGAATCAAGTCATCCCTTATTTTGTATGCTTCTAAAATATCCACAATCACTTCCCAGTCGGCCCAATACTTTTAATAATTGAATTAAATAATTCCAACTGACTAGGTGGAACCCCTATATTTCTAAAGTTAGCGAAAAGGGGACGGATTTATTTTCGATGCGCCTGACAGGACTATCACCTTACTCACGCATATAAAATAAACCCGTCCTCTTTTAGATGCTTTTAGATGGGTCAGCGGCAACACCTGTGCCCTCCGACAATCCTTTTCTTAAAATCGAAAATACATAAATTCTATAGCATCCACTTCGATGTTTGAGTAGCCAGTCCGGCGACCGGAAGCCCGCTTCAATACAGCCCCCTCCAATTGGCACCGGCAGAACAGCAAAAACTGGCGCAAACCCTTGCCCCGCTGCTGCGTGTGGCCAACGGCGTGTGGTTACTGAGCGAAGGCGGATCGGAACGGCATGTGCTGCTGGTACTGGCCTCACAGCGCTGGGTCTCGCGGTTGATCTGCCGCCTGACGGGCGAAGCCCCCCCCCGTTCGCCATGACTGCGAACGGTTGCTCGACCGGCTGAGCCCGCGCATTCATCTGCCGATCAGCATCTACCTAATCGAGCACCAGGATCCGCAACTGGCCTATTGCAATGAGGCGGCGCGGATCAGTTGAGCAGTGCGCTACTCGATCCAGTGAACCGAAGTTCCTGGTGCTGGCGCACGTGCGTCGGCTGCGTCTTTCAGGATCTAATCATCAGTCATCACGTTTACTTGACCAACACTTTATCGATTTCCTGAATCAGGGACCTTGGTGCGGGCGTATCGGCATACACCTGAGCCATCTCCATTGGGTCGACCATTGGCGTGGTCACCCCGTCGAATGAAAAACCGCCGACCACATAACGTGTGAAGGTCGGCGACGCCGGGTCTTCGTCGACCTGCCAATACCCGTCATACCGTGTCGCCAGGTACTCGCCGATGTAGTAACCGATACGGGTAATGAACCAGACCCGGTTGGCCTCGCTGATCACTGCACTTCGAAAACCGCTGTCCAATTGGGCCAAAAATTTCCCGGGAGTGTTCAGGACCTCGTGAGGTTGTTCAAACCCCAGGCTGGTGCAGAACTCATGGAGCACCGGTAGGCGCTCGGACTTGAATGCTGCAAAACCAGCCTTGCGACGCGCCAGCAATTGCTCGTCTGACCCTTCAAAATTATCCATCCAGCCCTCATCAATCAATTATGAATAAGCACATCAATTTTATTTTAATCGAAAAGGGGACGGATTTATTTTCGATGCGCCTGACAGGACTATCACCTTACACATGCATAAAAAATAAATCCGTCCCCTTTAGGTCTCTAAGGGACACCCTGCCGTTAAACAAGCAGGGCTGGTCGGCTTTGAATCTCTTGACGTAGGACCGGCTAATGGGCATCCCTTTTTAGTCCTTTTAGAAGATTGCATGCACGCTGACAATGCATAATCTTCGACGGTACATCAATTAAATAAGCGTCATTCAAAAACGCTCCTTACCAGTCAATCTAACCTCTTTCTATTTTAATGAAATCATCATACTCACCAAACTCCGGCATTAAAGAGTAATTCGCGCTAACATCAGACGACGTTGTCGAAACCTCAAGACGATAAGGACTGAAGAATTCGCGTCTCATCTGAACCGTGCCGTCTTGTTTAAAAACATAAGAAATGCCACTAGCAATCTTGTCCGTCTCACCTTCAAACTCACGGTGAGTCGCCATCGTTAAAAACAGCCTTCCATCTTCAACTTTCTGAAAAGCATATGTCAACGACTCACGTAAGCTTTCATCAAGAAATCCAACACCAACCACCTGTTCCGTAACATCAAGAAAGCAATAAGGCCGGTCAGCAGAGTCTACAAGAACCGTATAGCGCCTCTTGTTCATATGAGCAGATCTAGCTTGCTCTTCCGTCCAAACATCCGTTGGTCGTTTTTTTGCTCTAAACCATGACTTACAGTAAAAAATTGGTCGCTTCATTTTTAATACACATGTCCATTAATGTCTCGAATTAATACCCCTGCACGGTTAGCAGCGTCGAGAACTGATTGTGGGATCGGTTTAACCTGGACCGAAAAGGGGACGGATTTATTTTCGATGCGCCTGACAGGACTATCACCTTACTCACGCATAAAAAATAAATCCGTCCCCTTTTAGGTCCATTGCTGATTTCTCAGTAAGCCAAGGCGACTCAAAATCAATTTTTTTAAATTCTCCTCTGGATTAAATTCAAGACATTTTTCAAGATCCGCAACGGCAGCCCTATCATCACCCAACTCGTGAAAAACATCAGACCGATTATAATAGGTCCACGGGTAGTTTGGATTCAATTCGATAGCTTTAGCAAAATACCTGAGCGAATCTGAAAACCGCTTCAACTCTAAATAGATTGTAGCCACAGTGCTATAAGCTGACGCATCAGCATACCCAAGAGCAAAAGCTCGCTCCAGATCACTGAGCGCCATATCGGACCTCTTCAGCATCGCATACACTGTACCACGATCAGCATATGCCAAAGCATTGTCTGGGTCGACTTGAATGACATCCCCGTATAAACCAAGTGCATCATCCGCCCGACCCTGGGACAGGAATAGTCTCGCCCTCATACAAAAAACCGATAGATCAATCTTCTTTTCACTCATACAACTGTTCCTCGATGACTCTCATATTTTTTTTGCATTAGCACTCACCTTTTCAATTAGACTCGATAAATAAGCTTCCATGACATCGAAGCGGATCGCCGTCGCATACGGGCGTTTGGGGTCTTGCCGTGAACACGCCCTAATCGAAGATGGAATATCCTCCCTTAGCCACAACTCCTTATATTGAAATATAGCATATGAAGTTCCTTCGATCTCCTCCACGACCATATGACCGCGCCAAGCATTTTCATACAACTCCCCAGAAATTGATTTAACAAATAAAATAGCCTGATCCCCCACAATCAAAGCCATATCTCCCCATGTCCCACCAGATCGAACGAACTCAACCTCTGAACCAAGGAAGGTGCTATCAATCCCTTTCCCTGTCGTATATATTTTTTCAATTTTCGCCCGTAATACTTGCGGGCGCGGCGCATCAACAATCTTGACAAAAACAAGATCATATCTCGCCACTTTCTCAGATAAAAATCCTAATTCCTCGCTCACTTTTTGTGGCCTCCACTGCGTCCCAACCTGCTCAAGCTTGGGTATATAAATCATCATAACTCCGGAATTTTCCGGGATCGGCATGTCAAGTCTACTTGGAAAGGTGGCGCAATTAAAATAGCAGCCGACGGCTGCAGCTACTGCTCCACCATTTATACACGAAAAGGGGACGGATTTATTTTCGATGAGCCTGACAGGACTATCACCTTGCTCACGCATATAAAATAAATCCGTCCCCTTTTAGACCCACTGGACTGGAGCCGTCTCTAAAACTCCAGCCCTGATCTAGTGTAAGCGCTCCATAAACCCCACATTCAAAGTCACCATCTGATCCCCGATGCTGTGCTCCCGATTCCTTTCCGG